>JAHEKK010000371.1 GCA_024638395.1 Gemmatimonadota bacterium
TTGAATGTCCCGGACGAACACGTCGAGCACCTCGATCCGGTCCCCCGCCTTGGCCTGGATGGATTCCTTCATGTCCGTGGCCACCTCTCGCCGGTTGGGTGAGAAGATCTCATTGATCGATTTCGTCGCCACCGCGTCCCTGACACCGTTCCGAACGGCGTTGAGAACGATGCTTCGCTTGATCTGATCCTCCGACCCGATGCGCTGGTAGAGGTCTGGAGCGTTGGTCGAGGCGATTCGGAACAGGAGAGAAACCTCCAGGGCCACGTTGAGCTGCTCGGACGTCTGCGCTTCGATCTGCTCGACGCCCCCCTGAGGTGGAAACGCCTGCTCACGGATGGACATCCGTTCCACCGAGGCCAGCGGGTTGACGACATGAACGCCCTGATCGAGGGGCGTCTGTTTCACCGTTCCCAGGAAATGCTGTACTCCGACTTCTCCGACATCGACCAGGACCACCGCGTTCATGAGGGCCAGCACCAGGCCGGCACCCATGAGCAGGTAGCCAATCAGTTTGTTCCGGCCCCCGCCTTTCCTTGCCGGAATCGAGCGCACCACGGCGCCGGCCACGATGACCATCACTGCGAGGATCGCGAAGCTCATTCTTGCTCCATCGGCTGATGTTGGTAGTGGGGGTTCCCGCCCCGGGCCTGGCCTAATATGGTCACTCCCGTTTGGGCTGTCCCCAATGGGCCGATTCCCGACCTGCGCCTCCGCAGGCTCGACGTCGCGGCCTTGCCCCGAATACGGACCCGGAGCGGCGCCCATTCAGTTCGCCGCGGCCCCCGGCCCTCGAGAGGATCCACCGAACACTGCAGGAGAAGCGCATGACAGCCGAGCCTTTGAATCAGGGCGGAAGCGTAGTTCCGGAGATCACGGCTTCGGAACTGAAGGGCCGCCTGGACGCGGGCGAGGAGCTGGTCCTCTTGGATGTTCGTGAAACATTCGAGCGGGAAATCGCAGACCTCCCAGAGCACGGTCAAAGACGTATTCCGGTAGCGGAGGTTGGCGAGCGGTTTGATGAGCTGGATCCCACTGAGTGTATTGTGGTCTACTGCCGATCCGGATCGCGGAGTGCGGCGGTGGTCCGATTCCTCGAAGGCCGAGGATTTGGAAGGGTGCTCAACCTCAAGGGCGGCATTTTGGCGTGGCGAGCCGAGATCGACCCAACCCTCCGCGCCTACTGAACGCCGTCCTGTACGCCGCCGCCTCCACGTTTGGGGGGCGCCGCTTCTTCTGATTGCGTCCACGGGCTGCTCGCCTGCGTCGCCCCAAGGTGGTGGGGGGGGCGGCTCCTCCCCTGGCCTGTCTCTTCCGGAAGTGGCCTCCGTTGCGGCCATCGACCTGGAACTGGTCGGCGACCCCGTACGCCCCAGCTCTGATCCTGCGTCGTCCCTCCCGGGCCCCGCCCCGGTGCCGGACCGGCGCTTCTCCAGGCCGGACGAGGTCCGAGGGCTCTACATCAACGCCTGGGGCGCGGGATCCCGGCGGCGGTCCGACGCCTTGATCGACCTCGCCTCCCGGACAGAAGTCAACACCCTCGTCATCGACATCAAGGATGCCACCGGCTACCTCAGCCACCGGAGCGAAGTGCCCTTGGCCCGGGAGATCGGCGCCACCGGCGAGATCCGGATTCCGGACCTGGCCGGTCTCCTCGACAGGCTTCAGGCCGCGGGGGTCTATCCCATTGCCCGGATCGTGGTGACGAAGGACCCCCTCCTCGTGAAATCCCGCCCCTATTGGGCGGCCCGGGACACGGCGGGGGGCGTCTGGGTGGATCAGAAGGGGATCAGCTGGCTCAATCCCTTTGAGCACAGCGTGTGGCAGTACCACGTCGATCTGGCCCGGGAAGTGGCGATGATGGGCTTTCCGGAGATTCAATGGGACTACGTACGTTTCCCCGACTCACCACGGTCGTACATGGATCGGGCATATTTCCCGGGAGCCCAGGGAAGGACACGGGCAGAGGGAATCCGCCAGTTCCTCCAGTTCTCCCGGGAGGAGCTCTCGGACCTGGACGTGCACGTTACGGCAGACGTATTCGGCATCACGACGACCCTCACCAACGACGTCGGCATCGGGCAGTTGTGGGAGCGCTTCATCGATGTGGTGGACGTGGCGCTGCCGATGGTCTACCCGTCCCACTACTACGCCGGGAGCTACGGCTACCGGTCACCCAACGCGCATCCCTATGAAGTCGTCGGGGCTGCGATGCGCGACGCATTGCGCCGATCCAGTGCAGTGGAGGGAGCGGGCACCATACGGCCCTGGCTGCAGGACTTCACTCTCGGAGCGCCCGCGTATGGGGCGCCGGAGGTTCGTGCGCAGATTCTTGCGGCCCGGGACGTGGGGATTCGAGAGTGGATCCTCTGGAATCCGGGCAGCCGGTACACCGAGGATGCCCTGGAGCCGGCTGAGGGGTATTCCCCGGGCTTCGATCCCCTGATTCGGTTGGGTGGCCGTCTGATTCCCGCCTCCCGGCGTCACGAGATCCTTTCCGAGGCCCGGAAGGCGGACGGTGAGGTGGACGGTGGCGAAAGCGAAGCCGCCAGCGGGGAAGAGACGCCCGCCGAGGAACGGTCCCCGCCTGGGAATGGTGACGCCGCAGGTCGGTCCATCGTTCCGGAGAATGGCGGAGTGGGTCAGACGGCCGACGGAGCGAACTGAAGGGCGTACAGCCGCTGGTACAGGCCCTGGTGCTCCAGAAGCTCGTGGTGGGTCCCCTGCTCGACGAGCTTCCCGTGGTGCATGACGAGGATCCGGTCGGCCCCTTGCACCGTCGAGAGCCGGTGGGCGATGACCAGCGACGTCCTGCCTTCCATGAGACGGTCGGTGGCCTGGTCGATCTGGGCTTCGATCTCCGAGTCAACGGAACTCGTGGCTTCATCCAGGACCAGCAGGGCGGGATCGAAGGCGAGGGCCCGGGCGAAGCTGATGAGCTGACGCTCTCCGACCGAGAGCGACGCGCCCCGCTCTCCCAGCTCGGCCTTCCGGCCTTGCTCCAGGCGGTCGACCAGAGGCAGCGCGCCCACGGAGTCCAGCGCACGATCCACGTCCTCCTGCGAGATGTCCTTCCCGCCCAGACGGACGTTGAAATCCACGGAACGGCTGAACAGGAACACGTCCTGTAGCACGAGCCCGATCCGTGCCCGGAGGTCGTGGATCCGTACGCGATCGATGGGTGTGTCGTCGATGAGGATGCGGCCCCGCTGGGGATCGTAGAACCGCATCAACAGGTTGATGATCGTGGTCTTACCGGCGCCGGTATGTCCGACGATGGCGATCTTCTGGCCGGATTTCACCGTGAACGATACGTCCTTGAGAACCCACTCGGGCTCCTGGTCCCCTTCCGCAGAACCGTAGGCGAACCAGACCCCCTCGAACCGGATCTCGCCGGGTCCGTCCTCCGGGAAGGGGATGGGGTCGTCTGGATCGAGGATGGCTGGGGTCCGGTCAATGAGCCGGAACACCCGTTCGGACGAGGCCATGGCTCCCTGGAGAAGGTTGTACTTCTCGGAGAGATCCTGGATGGGCCTGAAGAAGCGCCGGGCGTAGTCGAGAAAGGCGGCAAGTACGCCCACCGTTACCGTGCCCTGGATCATCGAGCCTCCGCCGTACCAGAGGATGAGCGCCAGGGCGATCGCCGTGAACAGCTGGATGACGGGAAAGAACAGGGCGTAATAGGTGATCGACCGCAGGTGGGCTGCCAGATAATGTTCGTTGAGGGCCGCGAACTGCTGGAGGTCGGCCTGCTGCCGATTGAAGAGCTGGACGACCCGTACGCCGGTGAACCGCTCCTGCAGGAAGGCGTTGATCCTCGCCAGACGAACCCTGATGTCGCGGTAGGCGGAGCGGATACGGGAGCGGAAGAGAAAGGCGGCGTAGGCCACGAACGGCAGGACGCTGAAGGTCACCAGGGCCAGCTCCCAGTCCATCTGCAGCATGGCGGCCATGATGAAGAACAGCGTGAACAGATCCCCGAACACGGTTACGACGCCGGAGCTGAAGAGCTCGTTGAGGGTCTCCACATCGGAGGTAATCCGGGTCATGAGGCGCCCCACCGGATTTCGATCGTAGAAGCGGAGGTCAAGGGCCTGGAGCTGGGCGAAGATCTGCCGCCTCATGTCGTACATGATTCGTTGGCCCAACCAAGTCGTGAGCAGGGCCTGAACGTATCTGAGGGCGAAGACCAAGACGGTGGCGCCGATGTACAGCGCCGCCAGGAAGGTCAGTTGGTCCAGATTCCGGTCGGGAATCGCCTCGTCCAGCGCGATCTTGGTCAGATAGGGGCCGACGACGGCAAGGGCCGAGGCCACCATCAGCAGGGCGATGGCCACTCCCACCTGGAGCTTGTACGGCCGGATGTACCGGAGAAGGCGGGCCATGAGGCG
>JAHEKK010000372.1:0-3125 GCA_024638395.1 Gemmatimonadota bacterium
CCAGTACGGCAGTGGATCCCCCTTCGGAGGGTTCAAACAAAGCGGCTTCGGGCGCGACCTGGGCCTCCAGTCGGCCCTGGAGAAGTACACGGAACTGAAGAGCGTCTGGGTCGCCGTCGGAGGATGATCCCGGCCAGCGGACGCCCGGCCCGTCCTACTTCCCATTGACGACCCCACATACTCCCGCGGACAAGCCATGAGCGAAGCCTGGATCATCGACGCCGTGCGGACTCCCATCGGTCGCCACGGCGGTGGTCTCGCCTCCGTGCGACCCGATGATCTCGCTGCGGTGACGATTTCGGCGTTGCTGGAACGGACCTCTTTCCCCCCTGGCCTGCTCGACGACGTAGTCTTCGGTTGCACCAATCAGGCGGGCGAGGACAACCGCAACGTAGCCCGGATGGCCCTGCTCAGGGCGGGCGTCCCCGTCGAAGTGCCCGGTCAAACCGTGAATCGTCTCTGCGGCTCCGGACTCCAGGCCGTCAACTCGGCCTTCCATGCCATCCGCGCCGGCGAGGGCCAGGCGTTCATCGTCGGCGGCGTGGAATCCATGAGTCGTGCTCCCTTCGTGATGCTGAAGCCCGAACAGGCGTTCCCACGGGGCGTTCCGGAGATGGCCGACACGGTACTCGGATGGCGCTTCGTCAATCCACGCCTGCCACAGCAGTGGACCATCGGGTTGGGGGAGACGGCCGAAGTGGTCGCGCGGGAATTCGGCGTCACGCGTCAGGAGCAGGATGCCTTCGCCGTGGAGAGCCAGCGCAAGTGCGCCGCGGCCGTGGAGGCGGGGCGTTTCGGTGGCGAGATCGTGGCCGTGGAGGTGCCGCAGAGGAAGGGAGAACCGATCCTCGTTCGCGAAGACGAGCACCCGAGGCCCGGGACCACCCTGGAAGCTCTGGGACGCCTCCGACCCGTATTCCAGCAGGATGGGACCGTGACGGCGGGGAACTCCTCCGGCATCAACGACGGCGCCGCTGCCCTGCTCGTCACGAACCCGGACATGGCGAAGGCTCACGGCCTCGAGCCCATGGCCCGGGTGCGTTCCAGCGCCGTAGCGGGCCTCGAGCCCCACCGCATGGGAATGGGGCCCGTCCCTGCAACTGAGGCCTGTCTGAAGCGGGGTGGCGTGTCGGTGAACGACCTCGATCTCGTCGAATTGAACGAGGCCTTTGCCGCGCAGTCCATCCCCTGCCTCCGGGAGCTGGGTCTCGATCCCGAGCGGGTGAACGTGAACGGTGGCGCGATAGCCCTCGGCCACCCCGTCGGCTGCTCGGGAGCCCGAATACTCACGACGCTGGTCCATGAGATGGCCCGGAGGGAGGCGTCACTCGGTCTCGCCACCATGTGCATCGGCGTGGGACAAGGCATCGCCACGTTGGTGGAGCGGCCGGCCGCCTCATGAGGGTCATTCCCCTCCTCGCCCCTCACGCGAAAGGCGCTCAGGGGCCCAGGCCCGAGAGGCCGGCACCTCATGACTTCGGGGGTTGTCCACGATGAAGCACATCGCTGTCCTCGGCGCGGGCACCATGGGCCACGGGATTGCCCAGGTGGCGGCAGGCGCCTTCCCGTCGGTGTCTCTGTACGACCTGGGTCAGGAAGAGGTCGACGCCGGCCTCGCCCGAATCCGACAGAACCTGGACAAGGGTGTGGACCGGGGGAAAGTAACGACGGAAGAACGGGAGCGGTGCCTGTCGGCCCTGAAGGGCACGACGAGCCTGGCGGATGCGGTGTCGAGGGCCGATCTCGTCATCGAGGCCGCTCCGGAAATCATGGACCTGAAACGGCGGATCTTTTCCGAGGTGGCCCGCCACGCCCCCTCCGACGCCCTGTTCGCCTCCAACACGTCTTCCCTGTCCGTAACGGAGATCGCCGCTTCGTTACCCCGCCCCGACCGGTTCATTGGCCTCCACTTCTTCAACCCCGTGCATATCATGGCGCTGGTGGAGGTGGTCAGGGCAGAGCAAACGTCCGAAGAGACCCTTTCCCTGGCCCTGGCCTTCGCCGAAGCCATCGGCAAGGAGGCGGTCGTCGTTCGGGACTCTCCCGGCTTCGCCTCTTCCCGCCTGGGGATCGCGTTGGGGTTGGAGGCCATTCGCATGGTGGAGGAGAACGTGGCCAGTCCCCACGACATCGACAAAGCGATGGAACTGGGATACCGGCATCTGATGGGACCTCTCCGTCTAACGGACCTGGTGGGCCTGGATGTGCGACTCGGAATCGCCGAGTACCTGCACGAGACCCTGGGCAGTGAAGCGTTCCGACCCCCGGATTTGCTGCGGCAGATGGTGGCCGCAGGTCGCCTCGGCAAGAAGAGCGGACGGGGCTTCTACGAGTGGCCCATCGACTGACGGCCTCCACCCACACCCGGACCGACCAACCACAGGACGACGCCGTGAATGACGGGTATTCCTACGAGACGCTCCTCGTCGACATTGACGACGGCGGTATCGCCACCGTCACCCTCAACCGCCCCGAGAAACTCAATGCTCTGAACCGTTCCGTGCGTCAGGAGATCATGTCGGTGGTGGACCGGCTGGCCCAGGACGACGCCGTCAAGGTGGCCATCCTGACGGGCGCCGGCGAAAAGGCCTTCGTTGCAGGCGCCGACGTGTCGGAGTTCCACGCTCGCACCCCTGAAGAGCAGCGGGAGCTGTATAAGGAGCGGCGGTGTTACGATGCCATCGCGGACTTCCCGAAGCCCATCCTCTGCGCCATACACGGGTTCTGCCTCGGAGGCGGGAACGAGCTCGCTCTGGCGTGCGACCTCAGGATCGCCGACGAGACCGCCCGCTTCGGCCAGTTCGAGATTCGACTGGGGTTGATTCCCGGGGCCGGCGGTACGCAACGCCTCGCCCGATTGGTGGGCCCCGGCCAGGCCCTGCGCATCGGGCTCTCCGGAGACTTCGTCGAGGCCGACGAGGCCTACCGCATCGGCTTGGTGGAGTTCCTCACGCCCCCCGGCGAACACGTGATGAAGGCTCGTGAGCTGGCTGCGCGGATGGCGCGATGGAGCCCGGTGGCCCTTCGACTGGTCAAACAGGCTGTTCGACAGGCCTACGAGAAACCTCTTTCCGAGGGTCTCCTCGTCGAGAAGGAACTGTTCCTCGAAGCCTTCGGATCGGAAG
>JAHEKK010000372.1:3135-4387 GCA_024638395.1 Gemmatimonadota bacterium
AGAAGGCGTGCGAGCCTTTGTCGAAAAGCGGACCCCGGAGTTCAAGGGGCGCTGAGGGCCCTCGTTCGGCGGATGCCCCCAGCCAAGCCGAGCTCGTCGTCCCTCCCGGGGGGCGCCGTTGGCCCCCGGCGGACCGAAGCGTTAGGGTAGGCGCCGGTTCCGTCCAGGCGGCTCCTCGGCGGTGCGTCGAAGAGCCGCCGGCGGACCCCTGAGTCCGAACGCACCGGAGGACTGACTGCGATGCCCCTTTCCGCCTGGCGACGCCTCGCATGGACCTACCACCTGCTGTTCGCTGTAGCGGTGGTATGGCCGGGCCAGGCCTTGGTGAACTCGCCCCGGCCCTTTGTGCTGGGTCTCCCTTTCCAGATCGTATGGATCGCCGGATGGATCATCGGTAGCGTCCTGGTCTTCTGGGGGCTGGACCGAGCCGAAGCGGCCGACCGTATCCAGGGCCGGGACCGTGGATAAATACACGCTGATCACCATCATCATCGCGCTCTATCTGGCCACTACCCTCGGCGTGGGGCTGGCCGCCGGCCGGAGGGCGTCCAAGAGCGTCCAGGGCTACGTCGCGGGTGACCGGGAGTTCGGGCTCCTGGTGATGTACTTCATCACCGGAGCCACGGTGTTCTCGGCTTTTGCCTTCCTGGGAGGACCGGGCTGGGCGTATTCCAGGGGTGCCGCGGCCTTCTACATCCTTTCCTACGGCGTTCTGGGCATGGCCCCGTGGTACTCCATGGGCCCCAGGGCCGCGGCGCTGGGCCGGAGATTCGGGTTCGTGACCCAGGCCCAGCTCCTGGTCGGGCGGTTCCCCTCCCGGGGCCTCTCGGCGCTGATGGCGACGCTGACACTGATCGCATTCGTCCCCTACGTCACCATCCAGATGAGAGGGGCGGGGATCGTCATCGAGGCTGTAACCGATGGCCGCATTCCCCTACCCGTCGGCGCCGCGGTGGCCTACGGGATCGTCTTGGTCTACGTGCTTTCGAGCGGCGTGGCTGCCGTGGGATGGACCAACACGTTCCAGGGCATGATCATGGTCGCCATCGCCTGGGCCCTGGGCCTCTACCTCCCCTTCCGGCTCTACGGCGGCATCGGCCCCATGTTCGAAGAGATCCTGGTGGAGCGGCCGGAGCTGCTGAGTCTCCCGGGCCTGGACAGCACCGGTGAACCCTGGACGTGGGGCGCCTACTCGTCTTCGATACTGGTCAGCGCCATCGGCCTCACGATGTGGCCCCACCTCTTCATGAAG
>JAHEKK010000373.1 GCA_024638395.1 Gemmatimonadota bacterium
TCCCCCGGTTTGCCGTGGCTCTTTCGGAGAGTCAAGTCCCTCCCCGCGGCCGCATTCTGGTCGCCGACGACGAGCCCCATATCCGTCGCATCCTCACGACCCTGTTCGAAAACGCCGACTTCGCCGTCGACGCCGTGGAGGACGGGAGGGCCGCGTATCAGCGCCTCGAGGGATCCACCCCCTACGTGATGGCCGTCATGGACATCATGATGCCGGAAGCCACCGGCCTCGAGGTCCTGGAATCACTGAAGGGCCTTACGCACCGGGAGGAGCTGCCGGTGGTCATCCTCACGGCGAAGGGTCAGGACGCGGACCGCACAGCCGCCCTCGAGGGGGGTGCACGGGCGTTCCTGACCAAACCCTTCAGCCCCAAGAAACTGCTGGCCCGGGTCGACCAGATCATGATCGAGGCTTCGTGACGGATTCCGGGCTCTGGGTCACCATACTGGCGGGAGGCGTGGGGTCCCGCTTCTGGCCGCTCAGCACGCCTAGCCGCCCCAAGCAGCTCCTCCCACTGGCCAGCCAGGACCCGCTCATCGTCGATACCCTTCGACGGGCCCGCCGGCTGGAGGCGGAGGGGCTGAGGGTCCTCACCGGCCGGGACATGGTCGCCCCGATCCAGGACGCCACGGGCCTTCGCGACCACGAGTTCCTGGTCGAGCCTCAGGCAAAGGGCACCGGTCCGGTCCTCTTCTGGGCGGCGTGGGAACTGGCACGTGAGAATCCCGACGCCATCATCGTGTCTCTCCACTCCGACCACGTAATCCGCCCGGAGAACGTCTTCATCGACCTCCTCCGCACGGCGGCGCGGATCGCAGCCACCGACTCCCTGCTCCTGACGGTGGCGGTTCCACCCGACCGTCCCGAGACCGGCTACGGGTACATTCGCCCCGGAGAGGCGCTCGAGGCGCCTGAGGGGTACCGGGCCTACCGGGTGGACGCCTTCGTGGAGAAGCCCGATCCCGACACCGCCCGGCAATACGTGAAAGACGGATACCGCTGGAATTCCGGGATCTTCGTCTGGAAGGCCCGGACATTCCTGGACGAAGTCATGGCCCACGCGCCGGAGATCGCCCGGGGTCTCCCGGCTCTGGAGAGCAGCGGCCCCGAGGCATTCTTCGAGGCGGTCGAGAATATCACCGTGGACGAAGCCGTCCTGGAGCGCAGCCGGCGGGTGGGTTCCATCGACGCCACCTTCGAGTGGGACGACGTGGGAAGCTGGGAAGCTCTTTCCCGGACCCGGGGCACCGATGGGATGGGAAACTGCCTTCATGGCGATGTCTACCCCATCGAGGCAGCGGGGAACATCGCCTTCGCCGACCGCGGGCGACTGGTGCTCCTGGGCGTCGAGGATCTGGTCGTGGTCCAGACAGGAGACCTGACCGTGGTCCTACCCCGGACGGAAGCTCCCGACCTGAAGCGGTATCTGAAGCAACTGCCCGCCCACGTGGTAAACCCGGACGGAGGTGGCGAGAACTAGATGGACCTCTATCTGGTGGACGACGCCGTGGCGAGGGAGTGGCAACCATTCGCCCTCACCCGACCCATCGGGGAGCTCATGTTCGGAGTCTCCACGCTCCGGGCCCGTGCCGCCGACCAAACCGGGGCGCGACCCGTGGGCCACGTCACGAGTGCAGGCCTGACGGGCTTCGAGGAGCCTGGAGCGCCACCGGTCGTTCCGTTGGATCTGACACCCAGTGACCGCCCGCGGTTGTTCCTCTGGAGTCGGGCAATCCTGGCGGGCCCGGTTCCCCCCCTCCCCGACGACGGGTGCGTATTGCTGGAGGTCGGGGGCCGTTTCGCCGGGATTTGGATTCCCGCCGGCACGGCGGGCACGGAGACCCTCTTCGCGTCTGCGTTGGACGGAACACCGCAAGCGGCCGGGCTCCCCGTCGTGGACCTACAGGGCTTCCTCCTCGAGTCGCCCTGGGACCTCATGGCCCGGTCGCCGGGCCAGGTGGTGATCGATGGAGAAGGCTTCCCCGACTCCGACGTCCCTGCCGGCGTCGACAAGCTGGGCAGCGGAAGGCTCTCCATCGGGAGAGGCGCCTTCGTCGAACCCAACGTGGTCTTCGATACGAGGAACGGCCCGGTCATCCTCGAGGAGGACGTCCACGTCCATGCCTTCACGAGAGTGGCCGGGCCGGCCTATGTGGGTCCCGGTTCGATCTTGCTGGGCGGATCCTTCGGCGAAGTCTCCTTCGGCCCCATGTGTCGGATCCGGGGAGAGGTGCGCGCGTCCATCGTACTGGGCTACAGCAACAAGGCTCATGACGGCTTTCTGGGCCACGCCGTTCTGGGCCGGTGGGTCAACTTGGGGGCCATGACGACCAACTCGAACCTCAAGAACAACTACGGACCCGTCCGTCTGGATGTCGCCGGATCCTCCATCGACACCGGAATGACGAAGGTCGGTTGTTTCCTGGGAGATCACGTCAAGACGGGGATCGGCACCCTCCTGAACACGGGAACCATCATCGGTGCCGCCTCCAACGTGTTCGGAGGCGCCATGCCTCCCAAGTACGTACCGCCCTTTTCGTGGGGGGTGGGACATGATCTCACCACCCACGACCCGGAACGGTTCCTCTCGGCCGCCGCGGTGGTCATGAGCCGCCGAGATCAGTCGCTGCCCGAGGGGATGCGCCAGATGTATCGGCAGGCTTTCGAGTCCACGGCTCAAGAGCGGGCGCCCGGGACCTGATGCGCTTCTCCGTCCTGGGCAGCGGGAGTACCGGCAATGCCACGCTGGTGACCGGGGGCGGGACCCACATTCTCATCGACGCCGGATTCAGCGGTAGGGAACTCCACCGAAGGCTCGAAGCGGTGGGCGTTCCGCCTGGTGATGTCGGAGCCATCGTCGTCACGCACGAGCACGGGGACCACACGCAGGGGGCCGGGATATTCGCCCGCCGGCACGGAACGCCTCTGTGGATGACCCTACGAACCCGAGATGCCTGTGCCCGGCTCCTCAAAGGTTCCGAGGACGTCCGACTTTACCGCCCCGGGTATGCGTTTTCCCTTGGGCAGCTCACGATCGAACCCTTCATCACCGTGCACGATGCCGTGGATCCCGTCGCCCTTGCCGTCGTCGACCAGGCCACCGGGCTCCGTCTCGGGATCGCCACCGACATGGGACGGCCTTCGGTGCAGTTGCGGCACGCACTCAAGACCTGCGACGGACTCATCCTCGAGTCCAACTACGACGAGGTCATGCTATGGGCCGGAGAGTATCCGCCGTCCGTGAAGGCCCGCATCGCGTCGAGCCACGGCCACCTCTCCAACCAGGCCGCCGCGAATTTCCTGGCGGATCTGATGAACCCGCGCCTTTCAGCGGTGATCCTCGCCCACCTATCGGCGGAATCGAACACTCCCGAGCTGGCCCGCTCGGTTGTTGGGAAGACCCTCCGTACCCGCGGCTTCCGGGGACTCCTTGACGTGGCTCAGCCCGACGGGCCCACGGAGTTGGTAGATCTCGAGCACCTGCGCGCCCGCTGGGGAGCCCCCCAACTCAGTCTATTCTGAGGCCTCGACTCTTTCGGCGATCCGTCGACCGCGACCCCTAGAGGCCCAGGGCTCGCAGGAGATCGTTGCCCAGGGCCCAGACCATGATGCCCACGACGATCACCAGGCCAACCTGGCTCCAGCGGACCCGCTGCTCGATGGAGAGGGCTTGGCCCCGGACGAGCTCAATGGCCAGAAACACCAGGTGACCGCCATCGAGGATCGGAATCGGGAGAAGGTTGAGAACGGCCAGGTTGATGCTGAAGAAGGCCATGAACCGCAGGAACGTGGCGAGACCGTCGGCCGCCGCCTGTCCTGAGGCCTGCGCAATCGTGCCGATGGACCCCACGGACCTCGGCGAGACGTTGAACGTGAAGAGGTCCCGGACGAAGTCCACGATGGTCACCGTCCAGAAGGCGGTTTGACCCCACCCCAGCGAGACGGCTTCACCGAGGGAAACCGAAACCGTGGTCTGGCTCCCGGAGGGAATCACCCCGAGCCGCCCTCGTTGAACGCCGGTCTCGGGGTCCGCGTCGGAGCCGAGAGTGACGATGCGGACGACGTCGGTCCCGTCGCGGCGCAGTCTCAGCTCCACCTCCTCGTCGGCCAGTTCCACGCCGCGCGGGTCGATGATGTGGGTCTGGTTGCCGAGGGCATCGTAGCCATAGCGCTCGGTCGTCGTCTCGGGGGTGTCGTAGGCGCGGGTTTCCTCGATCAGGCGGCCTATCTGATCATAGACCCGGTGGAGGGTGCGTTCCTCGGGGAGGCCTTCGGCCTGGACGGTGTCGGTGAGGTTGCCGGTGGCATCATAGTAATAACAGGTGATGATCCCGGGTTGGCCGTCGAGGCTCGGCCCGGTTTCGGTTTCGAGCTGGCCGGTGG
>JAHEKK010000374.1:0-3419 GCA_024638395.1 Gemmatimonadota bacterium
CGCTGGAGTCGCGTAGCTGCCAGGCGGGGCGCTTCCGTGGTTGGCGTAGACCTGAGCGGGAGCATGATCGCCGAGGCTCGGACCCGGACCCGCGATGAGGGTCTTGAAGAACAGTGTGCGTTCGATGTGGCGGATATCGCCGAACTGAGCTTGGACCGCACCTTCGACCTGATCGTGTGCGTGACGGTCCTCCAGCACATCGTGGACGGAACCCGGCGCCGCAGTGCCGTCGAGCGGATCAGGCAACACCTCCGACCAGGCGGCAGGGCCGTCGTGCTCGAGGCTGCCCCGAAGCGCCGGTTTCAGAAGACCGACCACGCTCAGTTCGCGCCGTGGACGCTCGGCGAGCATCTCGACTTGTTCCGGGAAGCCGAGCTGAGGGTGGAAGGGGTCGCAGGGGTCGACGCCAGCCTTCCGAGGAAATGGGTGCTCCCGATCTATGGACGCGTCCCGAGACCCGTCGGGGTTGCACTTCTCGGTGCGGCCACGGCGGCTACGCATCCCTACGAGCTGCTTTTCGCCCGTTGGGTGCCGCGTTGGGCCTGGCACCAGCTCTTCGTCCTGAGGCGGAGGTAGCCTCGTGTCCGGCCGCCTCCGCCCGCGAAACGCCGATCGGTGGATTGCCTTCGGCCTCCTCGGAGCGGGATTGTTGATTCGCCCCTGGGTTCAGCCCGGAAGCTTCCAGGGAGAAGACGGGCCCGCCAATGTGTCACTGGTCGTGACCTCCGGCGAAGACGCGGGACCCGGTACGCTCAGGGAGGCCCTCTTCACCGCGAACAGGGCCGAGGGGACGGCGGAGATCACGTTCGAGGTCGACGAGGTGCGCCTTACCTCGCCCCTACCTCCCCTCGCGGGCGGTGCTTCGGTTCGTATCGGGGGAGACCAGGCGCAGACCGTTCTCCGCAACGCTGAGGGCAGCGACGTGCCGCTCCTCGACGTCGCGACTACCGGCGTTACCGTCTCGAATCTGGTCATGGAGGGGTCCGGCGGTACCTGCCTCCAGGCCACCCGGTCGGTACGGATCATCGGTGTGATCGCCCGAGGCTGCGGGATCGGCGTGCTCCTCGGAGGCGAGGCGCAGAAGAGCCTCGTCACGGGCTCGACGTTCGAGGGGAACGAGACCGGGATGCGCCTCGAAGGGGCTCTCGCCGACGTCGAGATTCGTGAGAATCGATTCCTGGCGAATGGGAGCGCGGGACTCTCCATCTCGGGGGGTGCCCTCGAGGCTGCGGGGACTCCCGTCCGAGTGATCCAGAACCATTTCGAGGACGATCGCGTTTCGGTGCTTCTCGTCAACGCCTCTGTGTTGGTCACGGGAAACGACTTCATCGGTGCTCGCGAGGCTGCCGTCTACACGGCCGGACCGGGGGCCGTGGTCAGCGAGAACAGGATGAAGGGAGGCCAGGGCGTAGGAGTCATGGTCTACGAGGCGAGACGCACCCGGATCGCCGAGAACGAGATCACCGGATACGCCACCGCCGGCATCTCGATCGAGGGTGGATCGGGGACCACCGTGCGCTCGAATCGAAGCCATCGCAACGGGTATGGGATCCTCGTGCGCTTCACCGGTGATCAGAGCCCCCATGCCATCGAAAGCAACACCGTCCTCGGTAATCAGGTGGACGGGATCATGATGCTCGGGGCGTCGCCTCTTGTTCGCGGCAACACCTTCTCGGGCAACGGGGGCGCAGGGGTGAGGCTCGTGGCGTGGGCCGGGGGACGGGATGAGGCGCGGAGAGCGTCGCGGCCCCTCCTCGAGGACAATGCCCTCGACAACAACACCCTGGAAGGTGTCGTCCGAGATGGGATGCGGGAATGACGGATGACGCGGTATCCCGGAGCCCGGCGCCGACAGCGCTCGAGCTGAAGAGCCGACGGCGTGTCCTGGACGGTTCGTGGCTATTGCTCTACACATGCGCGCTGGGCGTGGTCTTCGTGCCGTGGGTGGCGGGGTATCTCACCGTCGAGATGGGCCTCGTAACCGGGTCGCTTTTCGGAGCCGCCCTGGTCCACACGAGTCTTGGCGTCGGGCTCGACCAGTCGGAGTCCGTGGCTGTTCAGCGCTTCGGGGCGCTTGCCCTACCGGTCCTTGGCACCCTGTTCCTGGGTGTTTTCTGGATCGGCATCGGCGGGTCCCGTACGCTCCTTTTTGCGCCGTTCTTCGTCCTCCCGGTCGTCGCCGCCGGCGCGACGGCGCAGCCATCACACCCCTGGCTGCTGGCCGCCGTGAGCTCCGCCGTTCTGGTCACCGTGGGCGTGCTGACCTCCCCGGACCTGCTGTGGTTGGTCGACCGCATGGGTGTACCGGGAGCTCACGCTGCGTGGGAGGCGTTTGGGAGCACTGAGAGAGGTGCGAGTGTCTTCACCGGCACGGAGCTGTCGGCCTATGGCACCGCTTCCGTGCTGTTCGGAAGTGGTTTTGCCATCCTCGCCGCGGCCTGGGCCACCAGCACCACCGCTGACCAGGCCCGCGGGGCCCATGCGAGGAGTCTGGCTCTCCGGCAGGCGGCCACTCAATACCGGGGGCTTGCGGAGTCCGTCTTCCGGGCGGCTCCCCACCCTTCGGTTCTGATGGAAGCTGATAGCGGACGAATTGTGTGGGCCAGCGACAGCTTTGCCTCGCTCGTGGAGCGGGACGCCGCCCGGTGTGTCGACAGTTCCCTGCTGGAGCTCTTCGAGTTTACTCGACCGGATCGGGTTTCTGCCGCCATCGCCAGTGGGGAGCCGATTCGCGTCTCCCTGCGTTCCCGGCAGGGGCACCGTGTGGTTGGATTGACGGCTCGCGCCGTGGAGCACGAGGGGGTTCGGTACGCCTACGTGACGATCACCGACCAACAAGCACTCGACGGTCTTCAGCGCACGCTGGACGCGGACCCGGACGGCCACGTCCTCATCGATCACGACAACAGAATCGCCTGGGTGAACCGAGCCGCCCGAACGATGTTCGGCGAGCCTCGCATCGGTGCTCCCGCCACGGTCGTTCTGGATACGGACGAGGTGCCCCGAGGCTGGTGGGATCCGGGACCGCGATCAAAACATACCCGCTCGGTCTCCATCGCGGGTCGGGACTATCTCGTTCAGTTGTTGGCCGTCCGGTTGGATGGCTCCAGCGACCGTTTGACCGCCGTCCGGCTGCACCCGGTTTCGTCATGATGAGTCGGGTTGCCGTTTCGCTACTGTGCCTGCTCGGCCTGATGGTGCCCGGTGCCCTCAGGGCCCAGGACGAGGGGCCCTCCACCATCCTGACTTCGTCGACCTGGTTCGACGCGCCTCACGGATCTCGACCCGGATACGGAGGCTCTTTGGACGGAGCCCGAACCGCGGAGGGCCGCGCCTTGACGTTGGGTGCCTCGGGCTTCGCGGCGCCCTGGGCCCTTTGGTGGACCGTCCGGGGAGGGGTGCATCGGAGGGTCCGCCCG
>JAHEKK010000374.1:3429-4376 GCA_024638395.1 Gemmatimonadota bacterium
TCCTTGTGGATGTCGGGTGACGCCTCTTTCGGTCAGGCAAAGGTGGATGGCCTGGTCTACGGTCTACGGAAAGTGCGATTGGGACTCACCTGGGCCCCGCCCGGCGCTCCAGCGCAACTCGAGGTCGCGGTTCAGGAACTCGCCGCCCTGGACGCCGAAGGGTTTACTCTCGAGGCGCGGGCCAGCGGAGTCGTCTCGACGGGTGTGCGCGTGAGCGGATCCTATGCCGCGTCGGCCCAGGCCGGCGGGGAGGGACTGTTCGGTTTCCGCGTCGACGTGCAGCGAGGACGTTTTTCTCCTCTTGCGGGGCTGGCGCTTGGTCAAATCGCGCTCCAGGACATTGAGCCCCTGTCGGCGGCGGATCGTGAGGTCTTTGGCGGCGTGATGGTCAAGACCACTCGTGGGCCGACCGTGGGTGCCCTGTATCAGCACCGGTGGACGAGCCTCTCGGCCAGATCCGTCCTGACGGTGCTGGTCGGAGTGGAGCTGCCATGAAGGTCTTTCGAGATGGGCGTCGCAAGGCGGTCGCGGCTGCTCTGGGAGCCTTCATCTTCCTGAGCTCTCTCGCCGGCGCTTTGGCCTACCATGCTTGGGAGCGGGCCGGGACGATCGAGCGCGAAACCGCAGGGGCGCTGGCCGACTCGGCACTCTCTCGCATGGCGGATGCTCTCGAGGAGCAGGTCCGACACGTCAGGGAGTTGGCCATGGCGGCGGCTGTGTCTGTCGAGCCCGCACCCCGCACCGTTGCGGATACGTGTCAGGACGTGGCGTGTCCCTTGCTGATCGGGGCTGACGGCGCCTTTACGGGAGCCACTTCTCTGGAGGGGTTGGATCGCATCCCGGCTTCCCTCTGGCGCGCTCAGTCTCTGAACGTAGGCGTAGTCGACGTCGTGGGACCCTTCGGTATTGGCCGCCGGGACCGGCGGGTACTCTTCGTGACTCCGCTG
>JAHEKK010000375.1 GCA_024638395.1 Gemmatimonadota bacterium
AGTGCCCGTCACGTTGACGGATATGCGTCAACACGCCGTGAACCCCGCCCCCTCCGCCCCGGAGCCTGCCATGATCGACCGTGAGTTGGGTGGTATAGCCATGACCCGCAGGGAGATGCTCGCTTTGCTGGGCGGGGGTGCACTGGTCTCATTGCATGGGGGCTGCACCGGGAACGACGGAACGTCCACCTACGTGGAACCGGACGGCTCGATTCACTACGCGAGCCTCGTGGACGTGGCCCGATTGATCGAACGTGGGGACGTTTCACCGGTTGCCCTCACCGAGCGAATGTTGGCTCGTATCCAATCCATCGACGGTCGACTCAAGAGCTACGCCACTGTGATGGGCGAGCAAGCCCTTGATGCGGCCCGGGTGGCCCAACAGGAGATTGAGACGGGGAACTACAGGGGACCTCTCCACGGGATTCCGATTGCCGTGAAAGATCTGTGCTACACGCAGGGCGTGAGGACCATGGGTGGGACCCAAGCCCTGGCGGACTTCATCCCCGACTTCGACGCCACTGTGGTCGCAAAGCTCCAGGATGCCGGTGCTGTCCTGCTCGGAAAACTGAACCTGACCGAAGGCGCCATGGGGGGCTACAATCCCGAGTTCGACCTCCCGGTCAATCCGTGGGACGAGTCGCTTTGGGCGGGGGCGTCGTCCAGCGGATCAGGGGTGGCCACGGCGGCGGGCCTGTGTTTCGGGTCGCTGGGGTCCGATACGGGAGGGTCGATCCGATTTCCGGCGATGGCTAACGGGATCGTCGGTCTCAAGCCGACATACGGACGGGTCAGCCGCTACGGGGTCCTGGCGTTGGCAGAGTCCCTCGACCACATCGGGCCCATGACCCGCAGTGTGGCCGATGCGGCCGTGATGCTGGAAGCCATCGCCGGGCAGGACTCCAACGACCCGACATCCCTGTCGGACCCCGTGCCGGACATGCTTCGGGAGCTGGAGCGGGGCGTCCAGGGTGCTCGGATTGGGTTCGACCGGGCCTATGCGACGGCGGGTGTCGACCCCGGAATCGTGGCCGCGCTTGATGTGGCTCTGGGGGAGCTCGAAGGTCTGGGGGCTCAAGTCGTCGAAGTGAGCCTGCCTGCTTTCTCCGAGGAGCTTGGCGACGCCTGGTTCGCGATCTGCTCCCGAGAGGCTGCCAACGCACACGCCGAGACGTACCCGGCACGAGCCGCCGACTATGGGCCATATTTCACCGACTTCCTGGAGATGGGCCTGGCGGTCACTGACGAGGTCTACGCTGGCGCGACCGCGCTCCGCGATGAGTACAGCGTACAATTCCGTGCGGCGTTGGGAACCGCCGACGCGGTGGCCTGTCCCGCTGGCGGAGTGCCGTTCCCATTCCCGGCTGAGGTGCAGTTCGGCGATATGGCCGGGTTCGATCCACACATGGGGAACCTCTGGTTCCAGTTCACCCTGCCTGCCGACTTCGCCGGGACTCCGTCTATCTCCTTGCCTTGCGGCGTCACCGACTATGGCGTTCCCCATACCATTCAGTTCCTGGGGCGCCACCTGTCCGAGCCGACCCTGTGCCGGATCGCCCACGCGTACGAGCAGGCTACAACCTGGCATAGGTTGCATCCCGCCGTGTGAGGAGGCAGCGCTTCTACGAGCTCGCTTTGGCCGGCCTCCGTACAGATTGCGCGGGCCGATGTGCGGCCGGCACCCCCATTGAGGTGTTGTCCCATGCCTGAACAAGGCTGGCCGCGACGGGTTTGATCATCTGCTCAAGACAAGATACCCTCGGCTCATCCACACGAAGTCCATCGCCTGAGACCAGGAGGGCCCGATGTACAAGCCGGTTCTCGTTCGCCGTACGGGGCGTCCGACCTTCGTGACGCTGATAGTGGACGCACAGTAGATGGACGGCTTCAGGCTGGGGTCGATCTTCGGATTCGAGATCAAAGTCGACCTCTCGTGGTTCGTCATCTTGTTCTTGATTGTGTGGTCATTCTCGGGCGTCGTTTTCCCGGCCAGGTATCCTGGACAAAGCCCCGGCGCGTACTTCACCATGGGGATCCTCGGTGCGCTGTTGTTCTTCGTCTCGCTTCTCGCACACGAGCTCTCCCATTCTCTCGTCGCGCGCAGGAAGGGGATCCCGGTAGAGGGGATCACGCTGTTCATCTTCGGAGGGATCGCTCGCACCCGGACGGAGGCCGAAACGCCTGGAGACGAGTTCGTGATCGCCGGGGTGGGCCCACTGGCGAGCATGGTGATCGCCGCTTTCTTTGGAGCGCTATGGTGGATCGGCTCCCAGGCCGGACTATCGCCAGCCGTCACTGTTGTCGCGCGCTACCTGGCGTTTCTGAACGTGGCCTTAGCGGTCTTCAATCTGTTGCCGGGCTTTCCACTCGATGGGGGGCGCCTATTCCGGTCCATCGTTTGGAAGGTGACCGGGAATGTCACGACAGCCACTCGATGGGCGTCGGCCGGCGGCACGGCGTTGGGATACGCACTCATGGCGTTGGGAGCTTTGCAGCTCTTCGGCGGCGCAACGATCGGAGGGATGTGGTTCATCTTCATCGGTTGGTTTCTCAGAAATGCAGCCGTGATGAGCCTCCGGCAACACTTGGCTCGTTCACTCCTCGACGGGGTTGCCGTCCGAGACATGATGAGTCCGGATCCCGACGTCGTTCCCCCGACGCTGACGCTCCAGGAGCTGATCGATACACACCTCCTGAGGAAGCGGCACCAGGCGTTTCCTGTCGTCGAGTCCGGCCGGCCCGTTGGGCTGGTCACCCTTCAGCACGTGAAGAAGGTCTCGAGAGACGCCTGGAGCTCGAGCCACGTCGTCGACGTCATGCGGGAAGTCTCCCAACTCACAGTGGGTCCGCGCGATAGCGTGACCCATGCCTTGGAACGCATGCAGGATGCCGACGAACGCCGCGTGCTGGTCGTGAAAGAAGGCCAGCTGGTGGGCATCCTTTCGGCGAGTGACGTGGCAACGTGGATTCAGCGGAGCGAGGAGTTGGAATCACTCCGTGGGCCCTCGCCTTCCCTGACGTTCTAGCCGTTAGCTGGATAACGCGCCTACGCGGACGAAGAAGCGGCTGAACTCATCCTCGTCCTTACGCTGGCCCCGAGGCCCAAGCTGCCGGCAGAGGACCTCCATCGAGAAGCGCCTTAAACGCTGGATCGCGCAAGCTAGCTACCCTTGTCGGGCGTGTCGTCGACATACGGCTGCAACCCCACTTCGCAGGGCTCGCGGATTTCATCGTCGATTCTTGCAGCTTGCGGCTGTCGCTCCGCGGACCTTGCCGCCTACCTTTGTCCGCCCCGTCCACGCTCCTCCACTCAGTCCCACTTGGCGGCTATGGCATCGATCCACACGGAAGCACCCACTGGTCTCGTGAACCGGATGCTCGGCAGCGTCGAGCGCATCGGGAACAAGTTGCCCGATCCGGCCATGCTTTTCCTCATCGGACTCTTCGTGGTCTGGGCGCTGTCGGCGCTCCTGGCGCCGGTGCAGTTCGCAGACATCGACCCCCGGTCCGGGGAGCCGATCCGGGTGGTGAACCTCCTCACCGGGCCGTCCCTGGCGTTCTTCCTGTCGAACATGGTCAGCATCTTCACCAGCTTCGCGCCATTGGGCGTGGTGCTTGTGGCCATGCTGGGCGTGGGTGTGGCGGACGAGGCGGGATACTTCAACACCAGTATCAAGCTGCTGTTGAGCGTGACTTCCCGGCGGCTACTGGCCCCGGCCATCATCCTGGTGGGTTTGATCAGCCACAGCGCGGTCGACGCGGGCTACGTGCTCGTGATTCCACTGGGCGGGATCATCTTCTACGCCGCCGGCCGGCACCCCCTGGCGGGGATCGCGGCGGCCTTCGCCGGCGTGTCGGGCGGGTTCAGTGCGAACCCGGTGCCTTCGGCCCTGGATCCCCTACTACAGGGATTCACCCAGCCCGCGGCCCAGATCGTCAGCCCCGACATGCTGGTCAACCCGCTGAACAATTACTTCTTCACGGCGATCTCCAGTGTTCTCATTATCGCCCTTGGGTGGTTTCTCACCGATGTGGTGATCGAGCCCCGGCTGAACGCCTCCACGCCGGTCGACGACGACTCGGAGGATGCGCCGGACATGGCGACCTTCGAGCCGGCGGAGCGAAAGGCGTTCTGGTGGGCCACGGCGACCATGGTGCTGGGGCTCGTCATCCTGACGCTGACACTGATCCCGACGGACTCCCCGTTCCGCGACCCGAACACGGGCTCACTGAACTCGTTCTCCGCCCCCATCATGCAGTCCATCGTCCCGCTGATCTTCCTGCTCTTCCTCATCCCAGGCGTGGTCTACGGCTACGTGTCCGGTGGATTCAAGAGCTCGAAGGACATGGTGGATGCCATGACAAAGGCCATGG
>JAHEKK010000376.1 GCA_024638395.1 Gemmatimonadota bacterium
CTCCGGTACTCGAAGAATCCATACTCTATTCGCTTAGGACGAGGCCAACCGGCGGCATCGGGTGCCGCCAGGGCGCAATGAAGGCTACGGAGCTTGCCATGAGTGAGATCTGGACTCGACGAAGGGGGGTGTGGGGCGCCGCTCTGGCCGTCGCGACCGGCGTTGCTCTGGTGGCACTCCGCCCTCCGGCCCAGACGGCTCCAGAAGCGGACCTGATCCTCACGGGTGGCCAGATCTGGACGGGCGCCGAGGGCGGGGTCCTGGCCGAGGCCGTCGCCGTCGCGGGAGACCGCATCATCACGGTGGGTTCGGCGGCCGATGTGGCCGCCCATGAGGGCGAGTCGACGCGGGTCGTGGACCTGGACGGTCGCTTCGTGTCTCCCGGCTTCATCGACAACCACACCCACTTCAATCGCGCCGGCGAGCTGATCCTCGGCGTCAACCTGCTCGAGGTGTCCGATCGGGAGGGCCTGATTCGTCAGCTCCAGGAGACGGCCGCGCGGCTTCCGGAGGGTGCCTGGATGGTGGGGGGCATGTGGGGCGCGTACGAGCAGTGGGCACTCTCTTCCACGGGACGCACGGGGGACCACACCGAGCCCACGGCTCCGTTCCGGCCCAGCCGCGCCGACATCGACCCGGTCTCGCCGACCACTCCGGCCCTGCTGTGGAACTGGGATCGATCCCAGTATCTCGCCAACGGCGCGGCTCTCGCGGCGGCTGGAGCGGACTGCGGCTGGGAGGGTGTCGAGTGCCTGGAGCGCATTCCAACGGGCCGATTGACCGACGATGCGGCGAGCCGGGTCCGTCGAGCCATTCCCCCCAAGACGTTGGACCAGAAGCTCGCCGAGGCCGGGGTGGCGGTGGCCCGCCTGCGCGAGCACGGGGTCACCACATTCTTCGACATCACCCCTCCGGATCAGGTCGCGGTCTACCAGGCGCTGCGCAGTTCAGGCGAGCTGACGGCCCGGGTGAACATGCGCCTCGTGCTGGACACCTGGGACGAGATGCGCGACGCGGGCATCGTGGAAGGCTTTGGCGACGAGTGGATCCGCTATCAGGGTCTGAAGGGCTTCGTGGACGGGATCATGGGCAACTCCTCGGCCCGCTTCTACGAGCCCTATCTGACCACCGGGGTCCGCGGCGAATGGCGTGATCCCAGCAACACGGGTTACGTGACGGACGACGGATCCGGATACAACCCGGACGGGAACATGGAGCGGCTCGTATTCGGGGCCGACTCGGCCGGCTTCAATCCTCGCGTACACGCCATCGGAGACGAGGCCATCGACCGGATCCTGGATATCTTCGAACGCGTCCGGGCAGTCAATGGGCCGAGGGAGGGGCGTCGGTTCGCCATCATCCACAACCAGGTGCTGCGTGGACCGGAAACCGCCGCCCGGGAGGCTGAGCTGGGCGTGATCGCCGAGATGCAGCCGTACCACACCATCGACGACATGCGCTGGATGGAGGAACGGATCGGAGACCGGGCCCGCTGGGCGTATGCGTTCCGGACCCTGGCTGACGCGGGCGTGCTGCTCTCCTTCGGGAGCGACTGGCCCGGCACCAACGCGGCGTGGTACACGTCCAATCCGCTCCACGGCATGTACGCCGCCGTGACACGCGAGACTCTGGACGGCACTCCGCCGGGCGGCTGGTTCTCCGAGGAGAGGATCGACGCGGAAACCGCGCTGCGGGCCTACACGGTCAACAACGCGTGGGTCGCGGGGGAGGAGCACTACAAGGGCAAGGTCCAGGAAGGCTTCCTCGCCGACCTCGCCGTCCTCGACGCGAACCCGCTGACCGTCGAGCCCGGACGGCTCAAAGACGTCCGCGTGCTGATGACGATCGTGGGGGGGCGGGTGGTATTCGAACGGCCGGCCACCTGACGCGGAGAGCTCGAGGGCGGGCGTGGCGCAAGGGTATCGGGGGTATCGCGGGACGAGCCGGAAACCTACGGGGCCCTTCGGCAGTATCACGGGCGGCGGGACGCACGCGTCCGCCCGCGAACTGTCACGGACGGGTAGACTGTCCCCATCTCCCGCATCAGACGAGGTAGGACCACCATGCGCGCTGCGCGCTTTTCGACACTGATGACCCTGACCCTGACTGCCGTGGTCGCTGCCGCGTGCGGCGACGATCCTGTCGAGCCGGAGCCTGAGCTACTGGACGCCGAGGACGTGACCTACGCGCCGGAGCTCGGCGTGGATCTGAGCCAGATGACCCGCCTGCCTTCCGGCGTCTACTTTCAGGACATCGAAGAAGGACCGGCGGACACCCTCGGCGCCGTCGGCTTCAACACGCTGACGACGCTCTACGACGCGTGGCTGAGCGACGGAACGACCATAGCCGAGGGAGTGACGCTCACGTTCATCTTCGGAAGCGGGGAGGTCATCTCGGGATGGGACCTGGGACTGCTGGGCATGCGTGTGGGGGGCGTACGCCGCCTCGTTGTCCCTCCGGCGGCCGGCTTCGGCCCGCTCGACCAGGGACCGGGATGTCCGACGCCAGGACCTGCCTGCGTTCCAGGGAATTCGGTGCTGGTCTACGTCATCGAGCTCACAGACGCGGTGCCGCCGCCGTCATGAATCCAACGGCGCGATGGCTGGCACCGGCGCTGGTGATCGTACTGGGTATCGGATGCGGAGGTGACGACGCGCCCGTGATCCCGCCGGCGCAGGATCCCGCCGAGCTCACGTATGCCCCGGAGCTGGCCGTAAACCTGTCCGCCATGACCAAGACCCCTTCGGGCCTGTACTGGCAGGATCTCTACGAGGGGAGCGGGTCCTTGGCGCGCCAAGGCCGAACCGTCATGGTGGAGTTCACGATGTGGCTCCCCGACGGCGCCCGCGTGGGCGGGTCCACGGATGGCGGGGACCACCCGCGATTCATCCTCGGGAGTGCCGACATACTCAGAGCCTGGAACGAGGGGATCGAAGGGATGCGGGAGGGGGGCCGCCGCAAGTTGGTGACGCCTGCTCACCTGGCCTTCGGGGTGGCTGGCTCCGGCCAGATTCCACCGAACGCGGCGCTCGTCATGACCATCGAGCTGCTGGACGTGCAGTAGGGCGATCCTCGGGCGGCTCCCCGATCACGTGGACGTGGCTGACCGCGCACCCCGCCGCGGGCAGGCCCTGCTTCTCGGCGTCTTGTGGGCGGTAGAAGGTTCCTTCACCCTCACAGCTTCGGCAGCGTCACCCCGACCTGCTTCTGGTATTTGCCCTTCCGGTCCGCGTACGCGATTTCCGGCAGCTCGTCTCCCTGGAAAAAGAGCAGCTGGGAGATCCCCTCACCGGCGTAGACCTTGGCCGGCAGAGGTGTGGTGTTGGAGATCTCCAGCGTCAGGTAGCCCTCCCAGGTGGGCTCCAGCGGGGTCACGTTCACGATGATGCCGCACCGGGCGTAGGTGCTCTTCCCAACGCAGATGACCAGTATGTCCCGAGGGATACGGAAGTACTCCAGGGTACGAGCCAGGGCAAAGGAATTGGGTGGGATGATGCACTCGTCGGCGTGTACGTCGACGAAGGAACGGTCGTCGAAGTCCTTCGGGTCGACCACCACGTTGTGGACATTGGTGAAGACCTTGAACTCCGGCGCCACCCGGATGTCGTAGCCGTACGAAGACAAGCCGTACGAGATGCATCCATCTCGGACCTGGCCGTCCTCGAAGGGCTCGATCATCCCTTGTTCCTGCGCCATCTTGCGGATCCAGCGGTCGCTCTTGATTGCCATGCTGCGGGACGGGTCGGGGTCTTTTCCGCCGCCCGGCGGCATCCTGTTGAGGGGTGCCGGGCGGAGCGGGCGACACAATGTACCCCCCGGGGCCGGCACCGCAAAGCGCGGTCGCTCGTCGTTGACGCTTCCCCGGGCTCCCGGATAGGTTGCGTCCTCTCCTCCGCCCGCTGGCGGGCGGGCTACTCACGCGTTCCTCGGGTCAGCGAGGCAAATCTCCGGACCCGTTCGAGATGATGAGCATCCGAAGCCACATCTTCCGAGAGTATGACATACGGGGCATCGTCGGCCGGGACCTGGACGCCGGGGTGGCGCAGGGTGTCGGTCGAGCCTACGCGACCCACCTGAGATCCGTCGTGAGGGAAAGGACGCCTCGCGTCGCCGTGGGTCACGACAACCGTCCCTCGTCGCCCGACCTGAGAGACGGCCTGGTTAGGGGCCTGAACGCTTCCGGCGTCGACGTGCTGGATCTCGGCACGGTACCCACGCCGATCGTCTATTGGGCGGAAAAGACGCTGGCTACCGACGGAAGCATCCAGATCACGGGCTCCCACAATCCTCCTGAGTACAACGGCATCAAGATGACGGTCCTCGGGCGCTCTCTGTACGGCAGCGCCATTCAGG
>JAHEKK010000377.1 GCA_024638395.1 Gemmatimonadota bacterium
CTCGCCAAGAGACTTCGCGTTGGACTTGAGCTTCGCGACGGATCCCAAGGGGGCGGTCTCCGTCATGCCCCACGCGTGCACGACCGGAATACCGAAATCGCGCTCGTAGGCCTCGATCAGGCTCCGAGGCATCGCGGAACCTCCGACGAGCATGCGCGTCAGGGAAGACGTGTCCTTCGGATGTTCACTCAGGTAGTGATAGAGCCCGATCCACAGGGTCGGGACGCCTGCAGCCAGCGTGACCCGTTCGGATTCGATGAGCTCGGCCAAATGCTCCGGACCCATGAACGGTCCTGGATACACCTGCTTCGCGCCGGTCATCACCGCGGTGAACGGGAGCCCCCATGCGTTTGCGTGAAACTGGGGAACGACGACCAGGATCGTGTCTTCTTCCGATACCCCGAGACTGTCGACCAGACAGGACCCGAACGAGTGGAGAAACAAGGACCGGTGGTCGTACAACACGCCTTTCGGGGCCCCTGTCGTTCCCGATGTGTAACAAAGGGCGGCGGCCTCTCGCTCTCCGACAGAGACGGGCTCCGTTTCACGGGCAGCCTCGAGTATCTCCTCATAGTCGTACGTGGGACTCAGGCTCGTATCCTCCGGGACCCCTCCCATCACCACGTAGCCCTCCACCGACTCGAACCTATGGGCCAGCTTCTCCAGGTGGGGCACCAGTGCCCGGTCGACGAAAATCAGCTTGTCCCGAGCGTGGTTGACCACGTATGTGAGTTGCTCGGCGAACAGGCGGATGTTGAGCGTGTGCAGAACCGCCCCTGAACACGGCACTCCGAAGTACAATTCCAGGTGGCGGTAGCTATTGAATCCGAAGGTGGCGACTCGGTCTCCCCGGCCGACGCCGAGCTCGGCCAGCGCCCCCATGAGCTTTCTCACGCGGCCGTGAAAGTCGGCATACGTGTACCGGTGGGTCCCTTCCGGGAGCTTGGTGACCACCTCCCTGTAGCTGTAGTACCGCCCGGCCCGATCCAGGAGATGGTTCAGGGTCAGGGGGTAGTCCATCATGAGGCCGTCCATGGAACCCCTCCGTCGTTGGCGCAAACCTGAGCATTTGCAGCCCCGTTCGCCAGCATCGGCGGGCCCTGGAGGAGCCGGGGGACGGCTGGGGATCCTCCGATCCGACGAGGCCCCTACCCGCCCCCGCTCCCCTCTGACCCGGTTCCGGACATTCTCTTGCCGGCGGCCCTCCGCCGACGCCTCGCCTCGGCGGCCCTGGCATGGGCCTCCAGTCCCTCCATTCGGGCCAGCCGAACCACGTCATCGAGGAGAGCCTCGGGAACGTCGGAGCCCAGAGCCAGCCATGTGGGCCTCCTGAGGAAGGAGAACACGCTGAGGCCCCCCGTGAAGCGCGCCGTGCCGCCGGTGGGCAGCGTATGATTCGGACCGATGCCATAGTCGCCAAAGACCTCGGCGGAACCCTCACCGATGAAAAGGCTCCCGAACGCCGTCAATCGGTCGGCCCATGACTCGGCCAGGGCACCGTGTAACTGGAGATGCTCGGGCGCCAGGCGCTCGCAGCAGGCCAGCAACTTGTCGACATCCGTCTCGACGACGGCAAAGCCCCCCCTCAGGGCCTCCGTGGCGGTTTCCGCAGAGGGAAGGGTCGCAAGCTGCGCCACCAGACTCCGGTTGACGTCGGCCAAGGTGTCCCTGGACGGGGTCAGGAGTATGGGAACCGCCTGGGGATCGTGCTCGGCCTGCGCGAGCAGGTCGGCGGCGATGAGGTCCGGTGAGGCATCGGACGTCGCCACCACGACCAGCTCGGACGGCCCCGCCAGAAGGTCGATGCCGACCACCCCCGACAGGAGAAGCTTGGCGGCCGTTACCCAGTGGTTCCCTGGGCCGACCACCACGTCGCATTCCGGGACCGGTCCAACGCCGTACGCCAACGCAGCGATGGCCTGGGCGCCGCCAACCACCAGGAGGCCCTCCGCTCCAGACACGGCGGCGGCTGCTCTTACCTCCGGCGACGGTCGCGGAGAAGCGACCCAGACCTCCTCCACGCCGGCCACTCTGGCCGTCACCGCCGTCATCAGAACCGACGACGGTAGGGGGTATCGCCCCCCGGGGGCATAACAGCCAGCCACTTGGACCGGAACCAGGCGGTCTCCGGCAAGGCCGCCCTCGACCTCTACCTGAACAGAAGAGGCGGAAGCCTTCTGGGCCTCGGCAAAGGAGGCAATTCGAGCCGCACACCGTTCCAGGGCAGCAAGGTCCTCCGGAGCGCAGTCGTCCTTCGCCGCCGCCAGTTCCCCGGGACCCACGACCAGGGCGTCTCCAGGGGCCAGACCGTCCCAGCGCTCAGCGAGTCGCCGCAGATCGGCCTCCCCCCCCCGCCGCACCTCTTCGATGATCTCTCCCGTGGCCCGGAGCACCTCGGGAGGCACGACGGGCCGCTTCTCCGAGCGGACGTCGGCCGTCGCCACGACCCTCAACCCGTCCCAGCGCCGATCCGGGGCTGTCACTCCGCTCCACCCCCTGCCGTTTCACCGCCACCCGTTTCCTTGCCGGCGTCCTTGGGCGAGGATGCCGGCCTCCGGGTCACTTTCCGGCTGCGGCGCTCCAACTCGCCCTCCACATGGACCAACGAAATGCCCCAGCGGGACAACGCCACCATCAGGAAATAGAGGACGTCCGCGGCTTCCTGAACCGCCGATTCGGAATCGTCGGCGTCGGCCAACTCCCCCGCCTCCTCGAGCAACTTCCCCTTCAGGAAGTCGGGGTCGTCCAGGAGACGCCGGGTCAGAGAGCCCTCGTCGCCGGATTCGCGTCGCGCCTGAATGGTGCTTTCCAGCGCAGGCAGGCCCGAGGCTTCCCCGAAGCAGGTCCGGGTACCCTCGTGGCAGAAGCCCGTGCCGGACTGGCGCACGCGGAAGCGGAGTGCGTCCCGGTCGCAGTCCAGGGCGATGTCTACCAGCTCCTGTACGGCCCCCGACGACTCGCCCTTGCGCCAGAGGCCCCTGCTCCGGGAGTGGTACACGCCGCGGCCCTCGTCCAACGCCACCTCGACGGATTGAACGCTGGACCACACCAGGCCCAGGGCCCGGTCGGCTTCATCCGTGACGATCGTGGGGAACAACCCGTCGGGGCGCTCGGAGGTCAGGGGCGCACAGAAGGCTTCACCGAGCTTCAGGTGACCCTTGTACAGCGCCATGCCCACCTGGGCGTCGGCGCCCAGGCCGTCCAGCCACGCGATCTCTTCGGGAGTGGTGATCCCGCCGGCCACGGTCACCCGCGCAGGGGTCCGTCCGGTCAGGGCCTGGACGGTATCCCTCGGGAACCCCCCCTCCATTCCCTCACCCTCGACGAAGGTCACCAGAAAGCCTCCCACGAGGCCGTCCAGCTCTCCCATGACGTCCTCGATCGACCGCCCCGTGCCCTCGGTCCAACCCTTGACCACAACCTCGCCCTTCCACGCGTCCAGAGCGGCGATGACACGACCCGGCGGTAGGGCCTTCAGTACGTCCGGGACGGCCGCGGTCCCCATCACCACCCTCTCGGCGCCCCGGTCCAACCAACCTCGCGCCGCTTCCACGCTTCGGATCCCTCCGCCCACACGACACCGGGCGAGGCCACAGATCTCTTCGATCAGAAGGGCATTGGAACCTCTTCCGAGGGCCGCATCGAGATCCACGACCGCCACTTCTCCCACGCGTCCGAAGCGGCGCGCCAGCGGCCTGGGATCCCCGGCTTCGAGGACCAGTTCCCGGCCCTGGCGGAGTTGAACGGCCTGGCCGTCCATGATGTCGATCGAGGGAATGATCACGGACTCGCCTCCTGCCCCCCGGTGAGGCGCACGGCGACGCCGAGGCTCGCCAGCACGTCTTTGATCCGCCCCACGGTCCATTGCTCCTGATGGAAGATCGAAGCGGCAAGTACGGCGTCGGCGCCTACTTCCACGGCCTGTGCCATGTGCTCGGGAGAGTCCGCGCCGCCGGAGGCCACGATCGGCAGGTGCACCGCTTCCCGTACGGCCTTCAGGAGGGTCAACTCGTATCCCTCTCTCGTGCCGTCCCGATCGAAGGACGTCAATAGGATCTCTCCGGCCCCCCGTTCCTGTGCGTCCCGGGCCCAGGCGGCCGCGTCCCGACCGGTCCGCTCCGAGCCCGATCGCACGACGACCTCATAGCCGCTGGGACAATCAGGGCTGTCCGTGGCCGCGGCGTCGACGGCGAGGACCACACATTGGGCTCCGAACCGGCTGGCCAACTCCTCCAGCAGCCCCGGACGGAGGACGGCCGCCGTGTTCACGGACACTTTGTCGGCCCCGGCCTCCTCACCTCGATCTACGACGGTATCCAGCGCCCCCTCGAAGTCCTCCAGGACAAG
>JAHEKK010000378.1 GCA_024638395.1 Gemmatimonadota bacterium
CATGAGGTAGAAGAGGGCCTCGGCATCCAGTTGTCCCACGGTCGCACCGTGAGAGCACCGGACGTCGTCTGCTTCGATTTCCAGGTTGGGCAACGAATCGGCCACCGCCTCGTCCGACAGGAGCAGATTCCGATTGGTCTGGTACGCGTCGGTGCCTTGAGCGCCCTTGTGGACCCTGATGATACCCCGGAAGACGCCCCTGGATGCGCCGTCCAAGGCGCCCTTGTACAAAAGGTCGCTGTGGGCGTTGGGCGCCACGTGGTCCTGGCTCGTGTTGAAATCGAAGTGCTGGTCTCCGTCGCCAAAATAGAGGCCCAGCATGTCGCTGTTGGCGCCGGGACCCAGGAGTCGAGCGTTCAGATCCACCCGGCCAACCGAGGCCCCGAGGCCCACGTTGAGGGTGTCCAGCGTGGAGTCCCGCTCGGCCAGCGTCCGCTGACTCGCCATGTAGAAGCCCCGCGCCCCCATCCGTTGCAGGGACACGTACTGAACCTGCGCGGCCTGACGGGCGAAAACCTCGACGGCCGTGTGCACGAACGACTGCGCTTCAAAGTCCGGCGAGAGGACCTCGTCCACGAACGACACGCGGCTCTGAGGCTCGGCCACGATGAGGATCCGGCTGATGACCGCTGTGCCCCCCGTCGATACCCACCGGCTCAAGCGCACGGGGTCGTCGAGGTGCACGCCCTTGGGCACGTAGAGCAAAACACCGTCGGTCCACAATGCCGCGTTGAGAGCCTCGAACTTGCCGTCCGAGGCAGGGACCGCCTCCGTGGCCAGGAGCTCTTGCACGAGGGCGGATCCCTGAGCGGTGGCCTCGGCCAGTGACATGAGCACGACGCCCTGCTCGGCCAGGCCCGGCGACAGCTCGACCGTGCGCACGACGCCGTCGACCTCGGTGACCCGGCCGCTGCTCTCCCGGTCCTGGTCCATGGCGTCACGAAGCCCTGCGGGCAACGGGCCGTCCGCTTCCGTCGCCAGCACCAGATCCTCCAAGGACAGCTTTTGTCCAACGTCGGTGTAGCGCCACTCCTCCGACCGCACGCTGGGAAGTGGAAGGGCCTCGTACTGCGCCCAAGCCTCCCTGCGGCGTACCGCCATCCACTCGGGTCCCGTCGTCGACATGCGGTCCATGGCAGCGGTGTCGATCCGGGCCACGCCCTCCTTCTGAGCCACAAGTGTTTCCATATCGGTCATCCGGTGGGCGTCAGCCGACGCTCCCCTCCATTTCCAGTTCGATCAGACGATTGAGCTCCACCGCGTACTCGAGGGGCAGCTCCTTCGCGATCGGCTCGATGAATCCCCGCACGATAAGAGCCATGGCTTCGCCCTCGTCCATCCCTCGGCTCATCAGGTAGAAAAGCTGCTCATCGCCGACCTTGGACACGGTGGCTTCGTGTCCCACCGTCGCTCGCTTCTCCTCGATCTCGATGTACGGGAACGTGTCGGTGCGCGACGTCTCGTTGATGAGGAGCGCATCACACTCCACGTTGGACTTCGCGTTCACCGCACCGTCGTAGACCTTGCACAGACCCCTGTAGGACGATCGGCCCGTGCCCTTGGAGATGGACTTGGACACGATGGACGAGGTCGTGTTGGGGGCGGCGTGGATCACCTTGCCGCCCGTGTCCTGATGTTGGCCGTCGCCCGCATAGGCGATGGAGAGGATCTCCCCGTGAGCCCGCTCTCCAACCAGGTAGCACGAGGGATACTTCATGGTCAGCTTGGAGCCCAGGTTCCCGTCCAGCCATTCCATGTGGGCGCCCTCGTGAACCAACGCCCGCTGGGTCACCAGGTTGTACATGTTGGTGGACCAGTTCTGGATGGTGGTGTACCGGAACCGGGCGTTCTTGTTGACGATGATTTCGATGACGCCGGAGTGGAACGAGTCCGTGGAATACACGGGGGCGGTGCACCCCTCGATGTAGTGGGCGTGGGAGCCCTCGCCGGCGATGATCAACGTGCGTTCGAACTGGCCCAGCCGCTCCTGGTTCACGCGGAAGTACGCCTGGAGGGGCGTGTCCAGCTCGACGCCCGGGGGAATGTAGACGAAGGAGCCGCCGGACCAGACCGCTGAGTTCAGCGCCGCGAACTTGTTGTCTGCGGCGGGGATGACCTTGCCGAAGTACTCCCGGAAGAGCTCGGGGTGGTTCCTGAGTCCGTCCTCGATGGAGTCGAAGATCACCCCTTTGGACTCCCACTCCTGCTTGAGGGAGTGATAGACCATCTCCGAGTCGTATTGGGCTCCGACGCCGGCGAGGAGCTTCTGCTCCGCTTCCGGGATCCCGAGGCGCTCGAAGGTCTCTTTGATGTTGTCCGGAACGTCGTCCCAGGAGCGCTCCATCTGTTCCTGGGGCTTTGAATAGAAGTATGTCTGGTCCAGGGTCGCCTCGAGCTCCGACAGGTCGCCGCCCCATTGGGGCATGGGCTTGGCCTGATAGATCTTCAGAGCCCTGAGCCGCTGCTCCAGCATCCAGCTCGGCTCGCTCTTGTGTTGGGAGATCTGCCGGACGATGTCCTCGTCGAGGCCGGGGCGCGACCGGAAGACCGGCTCCGACTCCGTAACGAAGTTGAACTTGTATTCGTCGAGGCCGAGGCTCTCGATGACTTGATTCTCAGGCATTGGGGTCTTCCCGGCTCAGGCGGCCGTGCGGGCTGGTCAGCTCGCGCGGAGAGCCTTGTACTCTTCGTAGCCCGCTTCTTCCAGCTCCAGGGCCACTTCAGGGCCTCCGGACCGGACGATCCTTCCGTCCACCATCACGTGGACCACGTCGGGCTTGATGTAGTCCAGGATCCGCTGATAGTGGGTGATGAGGAGGACGCTCATGTTGGGATCCTCCCCCTTCAGCTTGTTCACGCCGGCGGCGACGATTTTCAAGGCGTCGATGTCCAGCCCCGAATCCGTCTCGTCCAGGACGGCGAGGGACGGCTTCAGAACCGCCATCTGCAGAATCTCGTTCCGCTTTTTCTCTCCACCGCTGAACCCGTCGTTGACCGGCCGCTCGGCGAACGAGGCGTCCATCTCCAGCATGGCCATGCGGTCCAGAAGCAGGTCCTGGAAGTCGAACAGGTCCAGGTCCTCACCATCGGCCAACCGGGCCTGCAATGCCGTGCGGAGGAAATTGGCGATGGAGACACCCGGGATCTCCACAGGGTATTGAAAGGCCATGAAGACCCCGGCCTGGGAACGCTCGTCGGGCTCCATCTCCAGGAGGTCCTGGCCGTGGAAGGAGATCTTCCCCTCCGTCACTTCATAACCCGGATGCCCGGCAACGATCTTGGCCAGTGTGCTCTTGCCGGATCCGTTGGGCCCCATGATGGCATGGATCTCACCCGCGGGAACGTCCAGATCTACACCCCGGAGGATATCCAGATCCTCGTCGGCGACCCTGGCCTTTAGATTGGCAATGGAAAGGGTGATGGTCTCGCTCATGTCAGGGGATCACCCCACATAGTTGGTATTAAGAATCATTCTTAGTTGGGCTGCAAAGCTACCGGCCCGCCCCACACCCAGTCAAGTCGCGAACGACCCGCGGGATCTTCCATGACCAATGCATGTAAACCTCTACCGTCCAACACCTTACATACCCGTGAGAGGTGGGGGTGAAGGTGGCGCACGGCCGTGAGGAGGACGGGGGCGGGGGCAACGGGGCCAAAAGTCCGGAGGGGCGGCTGTCCCAGCTGGGGCCCAGGCCCTGGCTGGTCCTCGGCGGCGGAGGCGTGAAGGGAATGGCCCACGTGGGCGTCTGGCGCCGGCTGAGAGAGACCGGCGCCCACGTGGAAGGCGTCATCGGGTGTTCCATCGGGGCACTGGTGGGCGCATGTATCTGCGCCGGAATGGACGCCTGGAAGATGGTCGGCATAGCGCGTGACCTGGAACGGACGGACATCATCCGCATCAACCGCCGCGCCGCTTGGGTGAACGGTCTCAAGGCCGAGAGCGTGTTCCGCGGCGACACCCTCCGGGACTACATCAGCCGCATCCTCCCGGCCCGCGACTGGGAAGATCTCGTGCTGCCCCTACAGGTAAACGCCGTAGACCTCGCGACCGGAGAGGTCCATTGGTTCGGGCCGGGCGCCCGAGCGGACGTCCCCCTCCATGAGGCGATCTATGCATCCTCGGCTCTACCGGTCTTCTACCCACCGGCGGAAATGGCGGGTTCGTGGTTCGTCGACGGTGGGGTGGACCAATCCCTCCCGATGAACCGGGGCCCGGCGGTGGGAGCCACGGGCCTGTTGGCGGTCGACTGCGGCTCAGGCCCGGACGCAGACCCGTCGCGGGTCGTGGGCCAGGGCATGGTGGCGGTCCACCACCGGGTCATGTCGATCATGATCCGGAGGCGGCG
>JAHEKK010000379.1 GCA_024638395.1 Gemmatimonadota bacterium
CCGCCCCCCGGGGGGTCAGTTCGCCCGCGTCTTCCGGGAAACCCGGTCCAGCAGGTCCCGCTCCTCGGGCGTGAGCGCCTCGATGCCCTTCGCCGAGATCTTGTCCAACACCTCGTCGACGGCGTCCAGCTCTGCGCGGCTCCTCGCCGAAACCTTATCGTCGCGGCGGCGGCGGCGCGCCTCGGCGCCGGCGATCTCGGTCACGGTCTTCAGGGGATTCCGGGCCTTCTTACGAGGCACGGCCCCGGCGGATCCGGCACCGGCAAACCCGAGGCGAAGGAAGAAGAACCCGGTGACCACCCCGCCCAGGTGCGCGAAATGCGCGACGCCATCACGAGACGGCCCGATGGCGCTCGCGAAGCTGAGGGCCGCGAGAAACCCCACGAGCCACTTGGCCTTGATGGGTAAGAGACCCCACACGTAGATCGGCGAATCGGGCCAGGTCATGGCGAACGCGAGCATGATGCCGTAACAGGCCGCCGATGCTCCTACGATCTGGGACGAGATGAACAGAAAGCTGAGTACGACCCCACCGAGACCGCAGACGAAATAGAAACGCAGGAAGGTATCGGAACCCCATCGTCTCTCCAGGGGAGGACCGAAAAAGAACAGCACGACCATGTTCATCAGGAGGTGCCAAAGCCCTCCGTGGATGAACATGTAGGTCACGATGCCCCACGGGCGCTGGGTGAGACGCGAGGGCGAGAACGCGAACCAGTCGAACATCACGCCGTAGCCGACGGCAACGGTGATGAGGAAGGCGGCCATGTTGGCCAACAGGAGCCGCTTCACCCAGGGGGTGATGTCGAACCGGATCGGCGCCGCCCCGAAAGCCGATGGTCGTGTCGTGAATGCCATGTCTAGCCTCTTCCAGCCCCCGCGTTCGTCACCGCGACCTCCCGTACGTTCGACGCCCCAGGTCCCCTCCTCAACCCCGGCGGACCGACCCCGTTCCATCTCCAGGCACCGGCACCGGAACGACTCCAAGCCGGCAAATGCGGTCGCACAATTCGGGGAATTCCATGCCGGCGGCCCGGGCAGCCTTGGGCAAAAGGCTGTTGGCCGTCAGCCCCGGGAGTGCGTTCGCCTCGAGGCACTGGATTCCTCCAGCCTCGTCGACCATGAAGTCCACTCGGGAAAAGTGGCGAAGTCTCAGAGTCTGGTGAACCTCCAGCGCCAAACGCTGCATTCTCCGGCGCAGCCCATCGTCGATTTCGGCCGGTACGATTTCCTGAGCCATCCCTTCAACATACTTGCACTCGAAATCGAACAGTTCATGGCTCGGAACGATCTCCACGACGGGCAGCGGGCGTCCGTCCAGAATCCCGACCGTGAACTCCCGACCCTTTACATAGGCCTCGTACATCACCTCGTCGCCCCCACCCAGGGCGGCAGCCGCGGCCTGGTCGACGGCGGCAGCCTCCGAGGCGAGAGTGAGGCGTACGGACGACCCGCCCTGGGCCGGCTTCACGATGACGGGCGCCCCGAGACGGCGCAGCACCTCCTCTCCCGACGTCCGGCCGAGGATCCACGGGGGCGTGGCGATCCCGGCGTCCCGCAATAGCCGTTTCGTGAGGTCCTTGTCCATGGCGAGGGCACATCCCACAGGACCGCTCCCCGCATAGGGCACTCCCGCCACCTCGAGGAGGGTCTGGATGGTGCCGTCCTCGCCCCCGCCACCGTGAAGGGCGAGGAAAACCACGTCCACCTCTTGTAGGGCCTCTTCCTTCGAGATCACACCCGCGTCGGGGAGGGTGGTCCGTGAGCCCGGAAGCGGCAGGGGGACCTCGACGCTCCCGATGGGCGAGGTCAGCAGCCGCTCCTCGACCTCGGGCGGCAGAATGCCCACGGCGGAATCGATGCTGATCACGTCGTGCCCCGCTTGGCGCAGAGCGGCGGACACCTGGGCTCCGCTGGCCAGCGAGACACTCCGCTCCTCGGAACTCCCACCCATCAACACCGCTACGCGAAGTGGAGGGCCGGTCATCACCGTCCGGCTGCCAACGAACGGACCAGGTCATGACGGGTGAGGATGCCCTTCAGCATGCCCTCGCTACGAACCAGGAGGGCAGGTGCGCCCCGGAGCAGGAGTCGCGTAGCCTCTTCGCTGTCCGCAGCCTGATCGACGACCGGATAGGGAGCCTCCATGACAGTCTCGACGGGTTCGTCGAGGACCGCAGGGTCTTCGAGGACCGCAACCATGAGCTCCCGCTCACCCAGACTTCCGACACACTCACCCCCCGAGAGCACCGGGAGCTGTGAGACGTGGTTGGCGGACAGCGTCGACACGGCAACCCGCACCGTCGTAGAGGGAGGGACGGAAATCAGTTCCGGAAGCGAATCCACCTTGGCTGCCAGCATCTCCGCCACCGTCGTCTGGTCCGGCTTCAGGAAGCCGTTGGTCCTCATCCATTCGTCATCGAACTGCTTGCTCAGGTAGTGCTCGCCCCAGTCACAAAGCACGGCCACGACGAAGGCCTGCGGGTCGTCGATCTCCCGGGCTCTCTCGAGGGCCGCGTGGACGATCAAGCCTGACGATCCGCCCACGAACAGGCCCTCCTCGGCCACGATTCGGCGGGCCATGCGAAACGCGTCGCCATCGGACACGGTCACGTAGTCGTCCACGACGTCCAGGTGGAGCGTGTCCGGAATCTTGTCGTTCCCCAACCCTTCGACCTTGTAGGGTTGGCCTTCCCCCAGTTCCCCGGAATGGAAGAACGGCGCAATGATGGAGCCCACCGGGTCGACCCCGATGACCTGCACCTCGGGGTTCTGCTCCTTCAGGTACCGCCCCGCCCCCGAGATGGTGCCTCCCGTTCCAGCACCTGCGAAAAAGTGGGTGATCCTACCCCCGCTCTGGGCCCACAACTCGGGACCCGTCGTCTGGTAGTGGGCCTCGGGATTCGTCTGGTTGTAGAACTGGTTCGCCATGACCGCACCTTCCGTGGATGCCGCGATGGCTTTCGCCCGGTTCAGGTAGTGGTCCGGGTGGTCCGGAGCCACGGCCGTGGGCGTGATGACCACGTCGGCACCGAAGGCGCGGAGTAGCTTGACCTTCTCGAGGCTCATCTTGTCGGGCATCGTGAAGATGCACCGATATCCCTTCGCAGAAGCGGCCATGGCCAGAGCCAGGCCGGTGTTTCCACTCGTGGCCTCGACGATCACGCCTCCGGGCCGCAGTCGTCCTTCGGCTTCGGCCGCCTCCACCATGGCCCAGCCGATACGGTCCTTCACCGAGCCTCCGGGGTTCATGAACTCGGCTTTTCCATACACCGGCGTGCGGATTCCGTCGGTGACGCGGTTGAGGCGGATCAATGGCGTCCACCCGACCAGCTCGTTCACGTGCTGGTAGGGCGTGAGGTTTCGCGGTTCGCTGGCGGCCATCGGACTATGCGCCGCCGGCCATGGGAGCACCCGGGGGCGGCCGGTTCGACTTCTTGGAAAAATGAACCGGTACCCGAGCCCAGACCCGGACGGGTTCGCCTTTCCGAGTGGCCGGCTCGAAGGTCATGTGCTTGGCTCCGCGGACGGCGGCGGAGTCGAATGCGGAATGGCCGCTCGTCTCCACCACCACTACGCTGTCCACGACGCCCGTCTCATTGACGAGTACACGCACCAGGGTGCTGCCTTCGATGCCCTGATCCCAGAGGGTCAAGGGATACTCCACGGGGCTGTCGTCGAAGAGGGGCCGCGGCCGCTCGATACCCCGGTCGCCACTACAGCCGGAGGAGGCCAGGGCACTGAGCACCAGAGCTGCAAGCGCCGAATGCGCGCTCACGTTTCGTCCTCGATGTCTGCTTTCATACCGGCTATCCAGTTCAACGCTTCAAGCGGCGTCATCTGATTCGGATCCACTTCGCGAAGTTTCGTCACGAGGTCCCAAAGTCTGGGGGGAATCTCCTGTCCTCCGGGCGGACTGGCGGCCATCCCGGGGCTGGAGCCAGCCGCCCCGAAGAGTGAGAACTGGTCCCGGTCGCCGGTGCCCAGACCCTCACCTCCCCTTGAATGTGTTCCCTCCAGCTCCCGGAGAAGTTCCCTGGCCCGGTCGATGATGTGGGGCGGAAAACCGGCGAGGCGCGCTACCTGGATGCCGTAGGATCGGTCGGCGCCTCCTTCCTCCAGGCGCCTCAGGAACACGATACGGTCTCCTGTTTCCCGGACCGCTACGTTCAGGTTCTTCACCCCATCGAGGAGGTCACCCAATTGCGTGAGCTCGTGGTAGTGGGTGGCGAAGATGGCCTTGGCGCCAATGGTGTCGTGCAGGTGTTCGGAGACGGCCCATGCGATCGACACACCATCGTAGGTGGATGTGCCTCGGCCGATCTCATCCAGGAGAACG
>JAHEKK010000380.1:0-1441 GCA_024638395.1 Gemmatimonadota bacterium
CTTGTTGCCAGGGGGACGGGGACCCGTATGCTACCGGTTCGCTTTCGCTTGCCGCCCACCTTCAGAATCCTCGAGCTGTCGTTCCCGGGCGATCGCCGGTGAGATCCGGTCCGCACCCGCGGTGGCTCCAGTTGCGCTCAGAAGTGCCGCCGCGTCCCCCCGATTCGCGATCAGGTCCGGAGAGCACGCGTCTACGCACATGGGGCACAGGTGGACTCCCGCCCCCTCTTCCAGAATGCCCATCACCGCCTCGGGGTCCATGCCCCCCCGGTAGGGCCGGTCGGCGGCCAGCGCGTCCATGACGTCCGAAACGGCGAGGATTCGGGCGCTCGAGGATAGGGAAGAGCCGTCAAGTCCCTGGTGGTAGCCCTTCCCGTCCAACCGCTCGTGGTGACTCGCCGCATCCAGGGCCAACTCTCTGAAACCGGGTGTGCGCTGCAGGATATCGAACGTGATGCCCGGGTGTCGGCGCATGTTCTCCCACTCTCCATCGTCCAGGGCTCCCGGCTTTTCGAGGATGGAGTTGGGCACGGCCAGCTTCCCCAGGTCGTGGACGAGTGCGGCCCGCTCGAGGCGAAGGGCGTCCTCCTCCGGCAGTGCGAGGCGATCGGCAAGGGCCACCGCGTATTGACCCACTCGGCGGGAGTGGTCCGCCGTAAACCGGGACTTGCCGTCGATGATCAGGGCGTAGGCAAGTGCGATCCGTTCCATGGCCACCCTGCTCACCGGGCCTTCCGAGAAGGACAGGCCGTCCGGGAGCAGCGGCGCGTCCGCTTCCCCCGCCCGGGCAACGCGCTCCCAGAGGCCCTTGTCTCGACCCCGGGTCGAGAGGATGCGCGTCAGCCGTGGATTGAACCAGCTTCCTCCCCGGCTGCTGGCCACGGCGACGGCCTCTTTGGGTCCGCCCAACCCCCAGTAGATCTCCATGACCTGGGCCAACCCGATGATCTGCGCGTAGAGCGGGATGCGGTCCCCGGCCAGGCCTTCGGGATGGCCGCCCCCGTCCCAGTGCTCATCCATCGAGCGAATGGCCTCCGCCACGTCGGAGCCCATGTCCATCAGGTTCGCGATCTCGGCCCCACGAGCGCACCTCAGCTGAAACAACTCCCGGCTTGCGGACGGGCCCAGCCTGGCCAGGTGCGCGAGCTTCTTCAAGCGGGTAGTGAAGCCGAATCCCCGGCCGACGTAGGACAGTGCGTAGCGAGCCTGTTCAGTGAACTTCCTCCAGTCACGCACCCAAACGGCGCGTTTGACTTCGTGCTCGGCCCCTCCGAAGAGCTCGTAGACGCGCGACGCGTTCGCAGAGCAGCCGGCATCCTTCAAGAGCAAGGCGTAGAGGAGGTCAAGGCGGGCTTCGTCCGGCAGCCCGAGCCTGGTTCCGATCTCGAGTCCGATGAGGGCGGTGCGGACCACGTGACCCTGGGGATGGCCCTCGGTGATG
>JAHEKK010000380.1:1451-4322 GCA_024638395.1 Gemmatimonadota bacterium
TAGGAGAGGCCCGACAGGACGGACGTGACGGTAATGGGTTGGTCCAAGACGACTCCGCGCGAGAGAGCTGCTTCTACAACTCTCGGCGCTGGGTGGGACCTCCTGTAGCGGTGCAATCCCGGGGGAGGCCGCCTCTCTGCCGGCTCCGGTCGTCGGGCGCCGGTCGCGATGTTGCCTGACCCAATCGGCCCTACCTCGGTTCGCGCTCGATGGGCGACATTACGAGGCCGTTTCAACGTAGACCGCTGGTCTCCCGCCACACACGTTCGGATGGAAAACAACCCGATGAAGTCGAGCCCCCTACTTGTCCTCGCCCTGGTTCTCTTCGCCCTCGTCCCGGAAGCCCTGGGGGCCCAGGAAAGACGAGACCCTCGTCCGGTCACCGTCGATTCCGTGTTCCACGGGCTCCGCGCACGGGCCATCGGTCCCGCCGGTACGTCGGGGCGAATCGCGGCGTTGGCCGTCGCCCCGAATGACCACCGCGTGATCTACGCGGGCGCGGCCACGGGCGGGCTGTGGCGCTCTGCAGACGCCGGGCTCACCTGGTCTCCGATCATGGACGATGCCCCGGTCAATTCGATCGGTGCCGTTGCTGTGACCCCCACCGCTCCGGACATCATTTGGGTCGGAACGGGCGAAGCGAACGCACGCAACTCGATGGGTGTGGGGCGAGGCGTGTGGAAGTCCATCGACGGCGGCGAGTCCTGGACCCACATGGGCCTTGCCCGAACCGAGCACATCGAGGCGATCATCCCTCATCCCACCGATCCGGACGTGGTCTGGCTCAGTGCCATGGGCCCGGCTTGGAGTGCCGGGGATCAGCGCGGGATCTTCCGCACCACGGACGGCGGCCGGACGTGGGACAACATCCTCTACGTGGACGACACGTCGGGCGGATTCGAGCTCGTCATGGATCCGTCGAATCCCCTTCACCTCCTGGCGTCCACCTGGCAGTTCCGCCGGGAACCCTGGTTCATGAATAGCGGCGGTCCGGGATCAGGCCTCTGGAAGACCTACGACGGAGGCGATACGTGGACGCGGCTCACGGAGGAGGATGGCCTGCCGCCCGGAGACCTGGGGCGCATTGGCCTGGCATTCGCCACGAACGAGCCGGATGTGGCGTATGCCCTCGTCGAGGCGGAGCGGAGCGCCCTGCTTCGGTCCGACGACGGTGGTGACTCGTGGCGGACCGTGAACTCCGAGCCCGGGGTGAACGAGCGAGCGTTCTACTACAGCCGTGTGTACGTGGACCCCACGAATGAGAATCGTGTGTACCGGGTCAGCGGCGATCTGGCCATGAGCGAAGATGGTGGCCGGTCGTTCAGCTCCATTGCCTCGTTCCAGTCGGTACATGTGGACCACCATGCTTTCTGGGCCGCCCCGGACGGTCGGACCATCATCACGGGCAATGACGGAGGCGTGTTCATTTCAGCGAACCGCGGCGGCACCTGGAGGTTTGTCGAAAACCTCCCGTTGTCGCAGTTCTATCACCTCAGCGTCGACAACGCCACGCCGTTCAACGTCTACGGCGGCCTCCAGGACAACGGCTCGTGGCGGGGTCCGAGTCAGGTTTGGGAAACGCCGTCCTTCACCGGCTCTCATGTGCAGAACTGGCACTGGAGGACCATCGGCTTCGGCGATGGATTCGCCGCTCTCGTGGACCCGAGCGATCCGAGCCTGGGGTACAGCATGTCCCAGGGCGGTAACCTCCAGCGCTTCGATCTGGAGACGGGAGCCTGGAACAATGTCCGGCCTACACCCCCGGGCGAAGAGGTCGAGCTCCGCTTCAACTGGAATGCCGGCATCGCGCTGGATCCCTTCGATCCCGAGACCGTCTACTACGGCAGCCAGTTCCTTCACATGAGTCCCGACCGGGGCGAGACCTGGCAGACCATCAGCCCGGACTTGACCACGAATGATCCCGAGAAGCAGCGACAAGCGGAGTCCGGTGGGCTGACCATCGACGTGTCCGGTGCGGAGAACCACACCACGATCCTGACCATTGCGCCCTCTTCCGTGGAGCAGGGCGTCATATGGGTAGGGACGGATGACGGCAATGTGCAGATTACCCAGACGGGCGGCGGGGACTGGGAAAACGTCGTTTCCCGCATCCGGGGCGTGCCTGCCAACACCTGGGTTCCCCACATCGAGGCTTCCAAACACCACGGCGGGACGGCGTATGTCGTGTTCGATGGACACCGGACGGGGGACTGGACGCCCTACGTCTACAAGACCGAGAACCATGGGCGTGATTGGGACCGGCTGAGTACCGATCGCGTCGACGGCTACGTCCACGTGATCGAGGAGGACCCGGTCGAGCCGAACCTCCTCTATCTGGGAACCGAGTTCGGGCTCTACGTGTCTATGGACGGCGGCGAGAACTGGTCGAAGTTCACGCACGGCGGGTATCCAGCAGGCGCGCCGACCCGGGCTCTGGTCGTGCACCCCAGGGATCATGACCTGGCGGTCGGGACCCACGGGCGAGGGGCCTGGATCATCGACGACGTTGGCCCCTTGAGGGCGGTTGCCGCCAATCCGGTGCTACTCGACGAGGATCTCCACCTCTTTGGGGTTCCCGAGGCCGTTCAGCATAACCGGGGACTGACGGGGCCCTACTACTTCCCGGGCCACGGCGAGTTCCAGGGGGAGAACCGACCCTACGGGGCGCTGCTGTCCTACCTGGTATCCGATTCCCTTGCGTCGGCCGTGGAGGATGCCGCGCCGGCCACCGGAGGCGGGCCGCCGGGGGGCTTCGGCGGCTTCTTCGGAGGTGGAGCCAGTTCTGGAGAGCCTGGGCCCGCGAAGATCGAAATCATGCATGCGGACAGCGTGATTCGGACCTTCGAGGGCCCCGCCGAGGCCGGCGTGAAC
>JAHEKK010000381.1 GCA_024638395.1 Gemmatimonadota bacterium
CGAGGCGTTTCCGGAAGCGGGCTCCGATCGACAGGCCGGTTTCGCCCCCCTCGTCACACGTCGCGACGAGGCCCCGGGCCTCCTGAGGACGTACGTGGTCCAGGGCAAGACCCAGGCGGAGATCGCCGCGGACGATGCTGCCAGGATTGCCGCCTGCATCGCCAAGCGGGTGAAGGAACTGGGAGATCGATCCCCGGGGGATTTCATGATCCTGACCCGGAACCGGAAGTTCCTCAGCGTCTATGCCCGCGCCATCGAGGATCATGGGCTCCCCGTGGAGGTGTCCGGAGCCGGTGTGGGCTTCGAAGAAGAGCTCCAGGCGTTGCTCCTCCTCCTTCGGACCCTGGCCGATCCCGAAAATGCCGTCCGGATCCTCGGCACCGTCACCGGCCCACTGTTCGGGGTGACGCTGGATCATATGGTCTCCTTTCGCGACCGAGACGGCCGGCTGTCCATTTCCCGCCCCCCTGAAGGGGAGGGGCCCGCGGTGGAGGCGCTGGCCGTCCTCCACAGATGGTGGCGAACCGCCCGCCACCAGCCCGCGGATCTGGCCATCGAGGGAATCATCCGGGAGACGGGTCTTTTCCCCGCAGCCGCGGCGGGCCAACTCGGCCAGCTGCGCGCCGGCGCCCTCTCCTACGTTCTCGATGCCGTCCGGGCCCGGACGTTGGCCGGGGATCCTTCCATCCATGGCGCCGTGGATGCCATGGAGACCGCTCTTGCCTGGGACGACGCCGAGGCGCCCCTGGTCCCGGGCCGACGTGGGGCCGTTCAGGTGATGAATCTCCATAGGGCCAAAGGGCTGGAAGCGCCCGTGGTTTTTCTTGCGGCACCTTTTGGGGACGGGCCTCGAAGCGCAGAGATGAGGGTTGCGCGCGACTCAGAGGGTGTGGCCAGGGGTTCGCTGGCCGTGGTGCGATCGGCTCGATGGTCGACCGAGGTGGTCGCGCAGCCTCTGTCGTGGCCGACTGACCTCCAAGAAGAGAACGCCTTTCAGGATGCGGAGAAGGTGCGGTTGTTGTACGTAGCGGCCACCCGGGCAAGAGACGAGCTCTGGGTGGCGCGGGGCTCCGGACTTCCCGGCGGGGTGAAGCCGTCCGCCTGGTTGCCCATCGAGGAGTGGCTGGACCGGACGGGGAACCCGAGAGTGGAGCTGGAGACCGAGTTCCCGGCGGAGCCGTCCGCCCTGGATCCGGCGCGAGAGGCCGAAGAGGGCTGGGTCGAGGCAGAGAGGGCCAAGCGCCTCTCGGGCGCGGCCACCTACGCCCTCGACACGGTCACGGCCGTGGCCAAGACGGGCCAGCCGGCGCTGGTCGAGGGGGACGATCTGGCAGCCGTGGAGACCTTCGGTCGTGGCGAGATCGCCCTCACGACCCGGGGCTACGAATGGGGTTCCGTCGTCCACCAGGCCCTGGCCGCCGCGGGGGAAGGGCGGTCGGGGTCCGCTCTCGAGCAGGAGTGCCGACAGGCCCTCGTCGAATTCGACCGCCCGGTGGACCAAAGGGGCGACCCGGTCGAGCTGCGGGAGCTCATGGCCCTGGTCCGAGCAGTCACGGCGACCGACCTCTGGTCCAGGGCGATGGCAAGTCCCAGGCGCTTCATCGAGGTGCCGTTCGCCGTCAACCGATCGGACGATGGTGAGTCACCCGACGTCCTGGAGGGGGTGATCGATCTCGTCTTTCGGACCGAGGAGGGCTGGGTGGTGGCCGACTACAAGACGGACCGCGGAGACGATCCCGAGTTCGAGCTTCGGCGGCACCGATACCGCGCCCAGGTGGACCTCTACGCGGATTCCTGGGAGTCCCTTGTGGGCGAGTCCGTCGTTGAAAGGGTCTTGCTCTTCACTTCTATGGGCGAGGTGGAGCGGTGGTAGCGGCCGCCGCCGGAGACCAGCGGGGGTCCGAAGACATCTGGAGCGAATCCAGGGGCCAGGGATAGGAAGCGATCAGGAGAGAGTCGGTCAACGCGCGGCGCGCCTCCGAGCCGTAGGGCGCCATCAGCGCTTTCGCCTCGAGGATCTTGTGATCCAGGAGCACGTCGGGGCTGAGGGCCGCGAGGGATTCGGCACGGGCCAGGCTGGCACGGGCGGCGGCCGAGTCGCCGAGGGCCGTGAGGGCCAGAGCCAGGTTCCGGTGCCTCCAGGGATCGTCGGGGTGGTCCGCGGTAGCGGCCCGGGCCCGGTCGGCGGCGGATCGATAGTACTGTTGGGCGCCGGTGGGGTCACCGGCGGCGGCCGCCGACCAACCGAGAAACAGATCCCGGTCCAGGGGCCCCTCGGTGGGGTTGAAGACCGTGTCGGGCGCAGCTTCGACGGTCGTCACCAGCGCCTCCGGGCCTTCGTGGATCGCCATGTAGACGTGGGCCAACCAGGCCAGGCCTCTCGTCCCCGCGTCCCGAGGCGGGAGAGCGCTACGGGCAGCCTCTACATCGCCTTCCCTCAGGTAGCGCAGGGCGGATGCGGCCCTGGCCGAGCCCACCGCGTCGCGCCTGGGTGGCGGGGTTTCCCCGCTGTTCCGAGTGGCGGACCAGCATAGTAGATCTCGGGTCCTTGCAGCCTCTCCGAATCGCGGGTGACCCAGCAGGACCCGGAACAGGGCGCCGGCCTCGGAGAAGGCCCCTTTGGCCATCTGGCGATTGGCCAGTTCCCAGATCGTCTCCGGAGAAGGAGGCGGGGCGGGCGTGACACGTTCCGCTTGCGGCTGGCTTCCGGCCGACAGACCCGAGGGGGCCCGTGCCGAGGCGCTCCCGCTTTCGGCCGTCGCCGCGCTCTCACCCGGAGGTGGCCGGGTCTGGAGCATTCTCGGAAGCGCCAGCACCAACAGGAGGAAAAGCAGCGCGATGCTAACCGCCGGGAAGATGGGAACCCGTCGCCGGTGTTCCCGCGTCGGGTCGCGCACCTTCTCGGCCGCGAGGCGAGTGGCGTCGGCGGCGATATCCCTTGATTCCTGCAAGAGGCGGAGGGCCTCGGCTTCCGCCCCCACGTCCCGGAGCGAGGTCATGACCCGTTTCAACATCGGGGCCGGGTCCGGGGATCGTTTGTAGGCCAACACGGCCAGCCCGGCCGACAGGTAGGCCTCGCCTTGCTCCGCTGCCTGCTGGTGAGAACGCCAGGCACAAAGGGACGCCAGGCGGCAGTACTTCCTCCGCTGTCGATCGAGCCATTCCATGAACTGGGGAGCGTCGGGTAGGTCAATGCCCTCGAGGAGGTCTCCGCGGTACAGGGTCAGGGCGTCTTCGCGCCGGCGCATGCGAACTCCGCCCCGGAAGGCCCATACGTCTATGGAGACCGCCGAAGGGACGACCTCGTACTCGCCGTAGCGGGTCCGCTCGATGAACGTCGCCCCATGGACGCGGTTGAGGGTTGTCACGGCTGCGTCGACCTTCCGCTGGCCTAGCCCGCGATGGACCTCCGGCCACAGTAGTCGAGCCAGCTCGGTGTCCGTGTGGAGTCGGACCGGTAGATCGAGGCACAGATAGGCGAGAAGACAGAAGGGCTTCCACCCTTCCGGCGTCGCGGGTCTTTCCCACCCCTCCATGTGAGGCTTCCCGAGGAAGCGGATGTCGGCCAAGCTCTCGGCTCCGTTGTCGGTACTGCTTGATTATTGGAGCCCAGGCCTCGCGTCTTTAGAGCGACGGAACCTGGACCGGCCGGAACCATCGCCGCCGTCCTTCGTATATGCCTTCCGAGTCTTCCCTCATGATCCTGCTTGTCGGAGTATGTGATGAATCGCACGGTATCGATGGCCCTCGCCGCCCTACTCGCGGCAGCCGGCCCCCTGACGGCCCAGGAAGACGAGCTGCCCTTTCCAGAAGGCTGGGAAGTGCGGTTCGATCGCGAAGGAGCCTCGATGGAGGATCTGCGCTTCGTCACCATGCCTCCCGGCATGCATGTGACCACCGGGCCCGCAATGATCGCATACCATCCGGACTCCACGGCAACCGGCAGCTACACCCTCGAGTCCGAGGTCTTCCTTTTCGATCCGGAGGACCGGCGGGAGGGCTTTGGGTTCTTTGTGGGCGGATCGAATCTGGACGGTGAATCGCAACGGTATACCTACTTCCTTCTCAGACAGGGCGGTGAGTTCCTGGTCAAGGTCCGGGAAGGGACAGAAACCCGCGTGATCCAGGATTGGACCGCCCACGAGGCCATTCGGTCCTGGGCGCAGGGTGGAGATGCCACAGCCCGGAACCACATGGCTCTTCAGGTGGACGGTAACGAGGTGACGTTCCTGGTGAACGACGCCGCGGTCTGGGAGGGGGAGGCGTCTTCCGTCGCTACCGACGGCATTTTCGGGCTCCGCATCAACCATG
>JAHEKK010000382.1 GCA_024638395.1 Gemmatimonadota bacterium
GGGACCCCATCGTCCGCGTCCAGGTCGGCCATCGCGACCATGGCCGCCGGGAGACGCGGACCGGCGGGGTTCGGTGCTACCCGCTCCGGCTGTGTGGCGCGATGTAGAGGCGCCTCCGCCGAAGCCTGCGTGATTGGCTCCTTCACACTCTCCCTCGTGCGAAGCCACCACCACACAGTGCCCCCGCCCAGCAGAAAGGCCAGAAGCAGCTCCAGCCAGATCTGCGTCGCTACATAGATCACCCTCAGCCCCCCTCGCTCAGCGTGACATGTCCCCGGGGGCTATCGCCCACCACGACCACGGTCTCGAGTCGGTCTTGGGCCACGCCCTGGGCCACGAGATAGTCGGACACGACGCGAGTCTGGGCCGAAGCCCGGCGCCGGGCGGGCGTTTCGCTGTCGGTGGTGTGGCCGGCGACGCGCAGCACCTCCTCTCCAGACCTCATGGCGACCGTGACGAGAGAGAGAATGCGACGAGATCCTGGGGTCAGCCGTGCGCTTTCAGGCTCGAACTCGATCACCCGGCCCGCGAGCGCCGCGTGTAGGCCGTCGGCGAAGGTCTTGGCGGCCTCGAGCTCGTTCCGGACTTCCAGCCCGGGAGCTGCGCCGACAAACTGGAATCCGAGGGAATCGGCTGAGCTCCCGTCCAGGGCCACACCTCCAACGACGAGGACCTTGGAGTCCAAGGTCATCCTCAGGTCCGCGATCCCACGGCCCGTGACGCGGAACAGGGGCTCGAAGGTGCTGGGCCATGTGGATGGTTGCCCCAGCGTCTCGTCGATCGACAGGTCGAAGCGTCGGGCGCGGCCCGCGAAGCCCGTCCGGGCGCCTGCGAGGACCCTGCTTTCCCACTCGGTACCCGAAACGGTTCCGTCCAGCCGCGCTTCACCGTCTACGATGCGGGCCCGCAACCAGGGCCCTTCCGTGCCGAGGGCGGGCAGCGTTTCCGCCGCGCGGACGCCCCACACCGACCCCGTGGCTTCGGCGACCGCGGGGGCAACCTCTTCGTTCACGCCGGTTAGGAGCACCGCCCGGCCTCTTGCCACAACCCGGTGATATGCACCGGGGAGAGTCTCGAGGGTGGTGGCGACGCGTTGCTCCAGGTCGGTTTCGATCTGGGGTATGCGGACGACCGTGGTCGAGACACCGAGGGCGAGAAGGGCGAGCGTCCCCGCAAGCAGCGGTATCGGCTGCATGGTCCTCCTTTATTCCTTCCTGGGCTCCTTCACCGGCAGGGTCCGTGACGGCGGCCCTTTACCCTCCCGGCCAACTTCTGGGACGGTGACAATAGTGAGACGGCGCTTGGTGGGGGAGGGGTGTTCGCCGGAAGGGGGCGTTGGTGACTGGGATTGCCGGAGCTCCGTCGGCTGGTTCCAACGGGACCGCCGGACTCGTCAGCGTCTCCCTGGCCGGGTGCGCCGAGTCCCTTGCCCTGTACCCTGGGCCCTGTCAGTCTCCCTCCCACCCCGGCGTCCGGACGAGGCCGGGGGTTGAGCCAGATCCTGTCTGCTTTGGACCCCCTTCTCGCGGAGAACATCGAACCATGATCCAGCGCCATGCTCCCTGGAGTCGGGCCTCACACATCGTGCGGGGGGCCGCTCTCGCCTTCCTGTCGGTGGTGGCCGCGGCGTCCGGCCTACATGCCCAATCCACCGACCTTCCGAGCATCGGAGAGAAAATTGCGGGATCGGAGGCCATCGAAGGCTTCTTCAACCTCTATTGGAACGCCCGTGAAGGGACCCTTTATTGGGAGATCGATCCCGCCCGGGGTGAATTCCTCTATCAGGTGTCCATGGGGTCCGGCCTTGGGAGCAACCCCATCGGCATCGACCGCGGGCAGCTCAGGGGTACCCACGTTCTTGCTCCGGAGCGGATCGGCCCCCGCATTCTCCTGAAGGAGCCCAACTACCGCTTTCGTGCCATCAGCGACAATCCTCAGGAGGTGGAAGCGGTCCGGGACGCTTTCGCACCGTCGGTCCATTGGGGATTTGATATCGTAGCCGAGTCCGATGGGCGGGTCCTCGTCGATGCAACGCCTTTCTTCATGCGGGACGCCCGGGGCATCGTCCAGCAAATCGCCGGCCGGGGCCAGGGGCGGTTCCAGTTGGACGCCAGCCGAAGCGCGTTACACCTCCCGGCGACGAAGTCGTTCCCCGAGAACACCGAGGTGGAGGCGACCCTGACGTTCACGTCCGACGCTCCCGGGTCCCTCGTGAGTGGGGTCGCGGCCAGCGGCGATGCCATCACGCTGCGTGTCCACCACTCTCTGATCAAGCTCCCGGGCGACGGGTACCGGCCGCGTGTGGCGGACCCGAGGGTGGGGGTCAATGGGCCCACCATCGTGGACTATGCCACCGCCATCGACGAAGATCTTCGGCATCGCTGGGTGGCCAGGCACCGCCTGGAGCGGCGCGACCCCAACGCCGAGCGATCCGAGGCTGTGGAACCGATCGTCTACTACGTGGATCGCGGAACGCCCGAGCCGATTCGGAGCGCCCTCATCGAGGGAGCGGAGTGGTGGGACGATGCCTTCCAGGCGGCCGGCTTCATCGACGCGTTCCAGGTCCGGGTCCTGCCCGACGGGGTGGACCCGCAGGATGCCCGGTACAACATGATCCATTGGACTCATCGTCGTACTCGCGGCTACTCCTACGGCAACACCATCACGGACCCCCGGACCGGCGAGATCATTCGCGGCGTGGTGAACCTGGGGAGCCTTCGCCTTCGGCAGGACTACCTCCACGGCCAGGGGATGGTGGCGCCCTTCGGGGGAGGAAACGCCTCGGACGACGGCCTGGGGTACTTCGACACGGTGGAAGGGACGGCGTCGAACGCCTACTACGAAACGTGCGGTCTGTCCTCCTCGCCCGTCTTCGACTACCTGGCTCAGGTTGCCGAGAACTCCGATGCCGTCGAGATGGCCCTGGCCCGGGTACGCCAGCTATCGGCCCACGAAGTGGGGCACACGATCGGCTTCCCGCACAACTACATGGCCAGTGCCTTCGGCCGTGAGAGCGTGATGGATTATCCCGCACCTTTGGTGGAGATCGACGAGAACGGCAATCTCGACCTTTCCAACGCCTACGTACCCCGCATCGGAGAGTACGACAAGCTCTCCGTGAATTGGCTGTACCGTGAGTTCCCTTCCGGTGTGAACGAGGTAGAGGCGTTGAAGGGAATCGCGGAGCAGGGCGTGCGTGACGGCCTGATCTACATGGGACATTCCAACAACAACTTCATCGGCGCCGGACACCAGTTCGCCAGCGTGTGGGACAACGGAAGTAATCTGGTCGATCACTTGAAGACCGAGATTCGCATTCGTGAGATCGGACTGCAGCGCTTCGGTCTCGGGATGATTCGCGACGGTGAACCGTTGTCGAACCTCGAGTTCGTACTGCTTCCGCTCTATATGCACCACCGATTCCAGCTGCGCTCGGCAGCCCAGTCCCTGGGTGGCGCCGACTACCGGTATGCTCTGAAGGGGGATGGGCAGGTACCGATCACGATCATTCCGGGTGAGGAACAGCGGGACGCCCTCGAGACCATCCTCTCCACTCTGACGGTGGACTTCCTGGCCCTGCCCGAGCGCATCGTCAACATGATCCCGCCGCCTGCCTTCCGGTACGGGATCGGGGAAGACTTCCCGGGCCACACCGAGCTTCTGTTCGATCCCCTCGGCGCGGCGGAGGCGGCGGCGGACTTCGCGGTCGGGGAGGTCCTGCAACCGCAGCGCATGGCCCGCTTGGTTCTCTACGGGAGTCTGGGCGACTATCCGGATCTCGAAGAGGTCGCGGACCGACTGATCGCAGCGACCTGGAGCGCCGCCGCTCCCTCGGACGAGTACCGCGTCAGGGTACTCCACAGCGTCCAGCGCGCGGTCGTGGACCACATGATGAGGCAAGCGTCAATGGAGGGGAATCCCGGGGAGGTCAGGGCCGTCCTCGCCGATCGCCTGGACCGTTTGGCCGGTGAGATCGAGTCCCTGACCGCGTCCAGTCCCCACGAGCGCCTTGCGGCCGCGGACATTCGCCGGTGGCAGAACAGAACCGAGGGCACCATCCCCGGTCCCCTGCTCCAGATGCCCGCCGGTGATCCCATCGGCGGGAGCAGCCGCAACTAGTCCCGGGGGCACAAGCGCAGGGCCCGGAGGCGCGTGGCGCCTCCGGGCCCTGTTTCCGCCGGTTCAAGACGGAGGCCGGTCCGGCTCAGGTTGATGCTCCTCCCGAGCCGTGCCGGACTCGCCGTCGCCTACCCCTGAGGCTGTGGTGAACCGTTGGCCACCAGCCAATGGAT
>JAHEKK010000383.1 GCA_024638395.1 Gemmatimonadota bacterium
CTGCGTCCGCGTTCCCACGAAGTGCTTCGAGGAAGGCGATTTGGGCGTGCAAATTGGACCGCTGGATCGCGGCGCTTGATTCAGACCCGGGTACGGAGTCGAGGAGCTGGGTGCGCCCGGCGATCCAGTTGTCGAAGGCTTCCGAATGCTCGTCCACCTGATCCGACGCCGCCACGTACTGGGACAACTGACCCCGCCACCCACCCAGGTCGAACGCGGAGGCCGGCACCATGGAAAGCGCCCCATCGTCCCGTGCGAACATGGCGTGCATCATGTCGAAGAAGCCGAACTCCCCCTCCGCATCCTGGGCTCGCTCGATGTCGTCGATGGTCGCCCACGCGGCCGTCGTGTCGCCCGAGTTGAGGTGTGCCCAGAAACGCCACACGGGGCTCCGGTTGTCGTCCAGGGCTCCGAGGCGTTCGGCCACGCCCAACACGGCGACGTAGTCGCCCATTCCGTTGTAGGTCTGTGCCAGGGTCACGAGCCCCCTGGTGTGTTCCGGATTCAGCGTGAGTCGGCGCTCGTAGTACTGGACCGCGTCGTCGAGCCTCCCTTGCCGCCGGTAGATGTTGCCGATGGCCCCCGCTACTTCAGGGTCATCCGTGCCCGCCTCCTCCGCAGCCAGGAACTCGGCCAGCGCGGCGTCGTAATCCCGGTGTCCGCGGTATGCCACGTAGCCTCTGGCGAGCTGCGTCTCCACCGCATCAGGCTCCAACTCCTCGGCGCGGTTCGCCGCCTCGATGGCGGGTCCGAGCTGACCCGGCATCCCGAAGTTCGAGACCAGCCAAACCCGCGCCCGTGCCAGTCCCGCCCAAGCCTGGGCGAAGTCGGGATCAGCCGCGACGGCAGCCTCGAAGTGGATCACGGCGGAGTCGGCTCCGGCGCGACCGAGGGCGCTCTCGATGAACTCCATCCCGGCTTCGTAGTGCTGCCTCGCTTCGGCGACATCGGAGCGGATGGGGTCGTCCTCGGACGGAGCGCAGGCTACGAGGAGAGCGAGGAGGGGGAGCAGAAAGCGACGTGTAGTACGCATAGTGGACTCCGGCTTTCGCTGGCAGAGGAGCGTCTTTTATGGCGACGGACCGAGACGGTCCGGGGTAGCCGGGTCCAGTCCGTAACATGCGGGCCGGGTGGGCGGGTCGCAACTCGGAGTGCCCAGGGTCCGGGGATTCACTGGGACACCCCCGAGTCCATGATCCCCCGATCTCCGTTCCTACGCAGTCCTTTGTAGGAACGGGGCTCCGGGTGCTGCTGCGAAGGCCGCAGCCGGGGGAGCCCCTGCGACCGCAGGAGCGTTTCCCATGGTATCCAAGCCGTTTCGAGGAGATGTCACACGCGTGTTTGGCCGCATAGGCCTGCTCCTTCTTCTCACGTTGGCCGCCTGCGAAGGCGGGCCCACAGAACCGGGGCTTGATCCCGAGGCTATGCCGCCGGCATCGGAGATCCCCGGCACAACCGCCCTCAGTGCGGCGCCTGCCTTGGTTGGGGGAGCCGGAGAGCTGACGGAGGAGCTTGCGGCCCTCCTCGACGGATCGTTCACATTCCGTCCGCCCCTGCCCGAAGTGGAGACGACCGGAGCGTTTGAGGCCGGTATCCTCCCCGCGCTGGCGGTGGAGGTCTGTGGGCTGACTGCCTGCGGTGAGTCCCCGGTGGTCGTGTACACCTCCTCGACCGGTCATGGGTCGGCAGTCCTGCGGCTGGATGAGGTCGCTGAGCATTTCATCGTCAATTGGGACACGGGCGCCTTTGACCTCGACAGGACCGTTGCCTACCGCATCCGTGTCCTGGCCTTGGGTCTCGAGCTCGGGAAGCTGGATGTGGAGTTGTTCAAGACCGGGGGTGAGGCCAAGGATGCATCGACGGGGACGGTCATCGCTCTCAAGGAGGGCCGGGTGTTGCCGGTGAAGTTCAGCGTGACCCGGAATCGCCTCGTTGCCGCATGGGTCCTGGCGGCTCAAGGGGCCTCGGCAGATCAGGTAGCGGCCCTCCTTGAGGGGGAGTTCGGTTCCAGCGTCGAAGAGGCCACCGCAATCCTGGCGTTTTCCGGCTTCCAGGCCGGACAGGTGGCCGCGGGGCTTCGAGATGCATATGACCTGTCCGCGGCAGACGCGGCGGGTGCGTTGATGGGGGGAGGGTTGGTTTCCGGCGCGGCCCCCGTGGCGCGGGCCCTGTTTGATGGGGGCTATTCGACAGCCGAGGTGACGCAAGTCCTTCGGGACGTGTTCTTCCTGAGCGCCGACCAGGCCGGGGCGACCCTTCTGGAGGGAGGCTTTCCCGCAGCGGACGCGGGCTCGGCCCTCAGAGAGGTCTTCGAATTGACGCTCCAGGAGGCAGTGACGGCACTGCACGACGCGGGCTTTACAGGAGGGGAAGTGGGCGCCTGGATCCAGACCCAGCCCGATGCCCCCGAAGACGTTGAAGGTGTGGCCGCGGTCCTGGGGCAGGCCGGATACGGGATCGAGGGGATCGCCGGGTACTTGGCCGCCTCCGGGATCGAGGGGGACGAAGACCTGTCATCGGCGTTGCTGGGGGCGGGCTTCCCCCTGTCCGAGGTCGCGAACTGGCTGGTGGACGACCGAGGCCAGACCGAAGGAGCGGCCGCAAGCGTTCTTCAGTCGGTTGGAGAGGCCATCGGAGACATCGGGGATTGGCTGCTCACGCGCGAACTGAGCGAAGCCGCCGTCGTGTCTGCGCTCAAGGACGCGGGATTCGCGGCGGGCGCCACCGGCGACTGGCTTCTGGACGTGCTGGGCAAGACCGAGGAGGCAGCCGGAGTCCTCCTGGCCGATGCCGGCCACGAGCTCGAGAACGTGGGAGACTGGCTCCTGGGCCGCTTCGAAGCGATCGGCGACAACGCCCTCGGAAAGACCGCGGGGGTCTTGAAGAAGACGGTGTACGCCTTCGACAGGGTGGGGAACTGGGTCTTCGATACGGCGGGGCAAGTGGAGGCCAAAGCCGCTGCCGCCTTCAAGTTCGCAGGGTATACCGCGGGCGAAGCGGTGGAGTTCTTCTACACCACCCTGGGCAGGGCCGCCGACAAGATCGGCGGTTTCCTGGCCGGGGCCGGGTACGGCCCTACCGAGACCGCTCAAGCCTTGATGGAGAAGGCCGACGCGACCGTGGAACTGGTGGCCAACATGCTGGACGCCCTCTACGGCCTGAGCGCTGCCCAGGCGTCCGCCGTCTTCGCCGAGATCGGGTCGGCCGCCTCCGCGGTTGGAGACGCCCTGGTCACCATCTTCGACCAGACGTTGGCGGAGGCAGCGGCCCTCCTGGGGCAAACCGGCTTCCCGGTCGGGGACGCAGCGGACTGGATCTTCGATTCCTTCGGTACCCCCGGCCAGCAGGCGCTCGAGCAGACGGCGGCGGTGCTGCATGATTCCTTCGGCCAGCTCCAGGAGGAGCTCCTGTGGCTCTCGGACAAGTCCCGAGAGATCCACGAGCTACAAAGCGCCGTCATTGAGGGGTTCGTGGCCGCCGGTCGGTCGGGGGGGTACAGTGCGGAGGAGTCGGGCTCCTTCGCCCAGTTCGAGTTCGACCTGCCCGCCGTCGACGTTGGCGATTACCTGGCGGGAGCCGGGTACGCAGCGGGCGAAGTGGCCTCGGCCCTGACGACTATGGGAGCCTCCGCAATCGAGGTCGCCGAGTCACTGGTCGCAGGATTCGGTGAATCTTTGGAGTCCGTCGCTGCGATTCTGAAAGCCAATGGCTTTGACGCGGTGGCCGCCTTCGACGCCGTGTATGACGTGAGCCGCAGGGTGCTCAACAACCCGGTGGACTTCACGCTCGGCGTGACCCTGACGGCCATGCAGGGGGTGGGATACTTCTTCGAGGACCTGAAGGACCACCTGATTTCGGGGGTCCACGAGTGGACGACCGAGACTCTCCTGGAGGTGGGATTGATACCCTCGGGCTTCTCCATCGCCGAGATAGCCGCCTTTGCCGTCGACTTGGCCGGACTGACCGTTCAGCGGGTCCTGGAGGTCATGGATTCCAAGGGGGTTCCGGTAGAGGACGTCTTGGAGGGGCTGGTGGCGTCGTCCACGGCGACCATGGACGACATCGTGCAGCATACGACCGACGTGTATGACCTCTCGGCCGAGGCCTTCACGTTGGCCATGTACCGGATCGGTGTCACGGCAGACCGCTTCGGGGACAAGCTCATATCTGTTCTTGGCTTCGCAGAGGCCGCCGCGATCCAGGTCCTCAAGGGGGCCGGCTACGGTGCGGACCAGGTGGGAGACTGGCTCTGGATCCGGTACCAGGGTGTGGGCAACCGCCTGGACCGT
>JAHEKK010000013.1:0-3819 GCA_024638395.1 Gemmatimonadota bacterium
GCCTTGAGATTGCCTTATCTGGCCGAGAGATTTCGGGCTTCGGTTAGGTGACCTCTGCTTCGGCATGGTGGGCGCCCGCTGTGGGTAGGTGCTGCCAGTCGTCAAGCTGTGAAGCGTCCTGTGCGAGGCGCCGACTGGCTTCCTTCAGGGTCGCAGCATGCTCTTCAAGGAGGTTGGTCTCCAAGACGATCTTCACGATGGCGCCGTTGAACTGGCTCCCCTGGTACATGGATAGTTGTTCTTTGACCTGAGGGATCGAGAGCGCGCTCCTGTAGGGCCTATCGGATAGCATGGCGTCCACGGCATCTACGACCTTGATGATTCGAGCTCCGAGGGGGATTGCGTTTCCGCTGATCCCGTCTGGGTAGCCCCTGCCGTCTTCTCGCTCATGGTGGTGCCGAACGGAGTCGATGACCTCCCGCGGGAAGGAGCCCAGGGAGGTCAGCAGTTCCACTCCCTTCGTTACGTGCGATTCTATGATTTCCCGCTCTTCCTCGGACAGATGTCCAGGCTTCTTCAGAATCTCGGTGTATATGGCTTCGATCTTTCCGATGTCGTGAAGCAGGGCCGCTGTTTCGATCGACTCCAGCTTAGCGCCGACGACACCCATTGTCTGAGCGATGCGGGCCGAAAGGGCTGCGACTCTCAAGGAGTGGCCGGAGGTATAGGGGTCTCTCGTCTCTATTGCTTTGACCAGAGCCTTCAGGAGCGCCCTATTCGTGCGCTGCAACGCAAGGTTGGTCAGGTACGAGTGCCGGACAAAGAGCAGCGGTAGGAAGGAGACCAAGAGCCCTGGGACCCAGACGACCGTGTAGAGATAGGCGAGTCCGATTGCGATTGGGCTAACAAGCCAGTCGTAAAGGAGATTAGTCCCCGACTTACTTACTAGCCTTCTGAACACGCGCTGAAACGGCTGGCCCTGGCTTAGTGTAATCGCCAAAGAGACGAACACCTGGTTCGACCCGAGAAAACCGATGGCCCCTATGGCGAAGGGTAGAAGCTGGAGCTGGAAGGAGGCTTGTGTGAACTGAGGGATACCTCCCGCCCATCCAAATGCCCAACCGGCGATCAACATGCTCAGGGCGTACTGGGCTGTGTTGAAAGTTGCCTTTAGGACTGGTTTTCGTCGAAACCCGAACTCCCCGATGGCGCCGACGACGGTCATGAATAGGGTCCCGGCCGCGGGCCCGAAGACCAGCAGTGTGGTCAAGCAGGGGAGAAACGTGATCGTCGAAGCGCCCTTGTTCTTTGACACGTCGATAGTCAGCGCTAGGTACTCGGCTAGAAGCCCCAGGCAAACCAACGCACCTAAGCCGAGGAGGTCGCGCGGGGATAGCAGTACAAGGGGGGAAAGATCCAGCGACCCGATGCCGACTAGGCCCGCCATGCAGACGGACAGAACCAAGGCGTGTATCGCTTTGAATCGCATGTGGGGGGGGACAGCCCCCCCCGGTCTCCTGCGCTACCAGCTGCTGACGCCGCTCAATGCAGCCATTACTCGACCGAAGAACTCAAACATCGAGCTAAACATGCGCAATCACCCCCCCTCGTTTCGGGAGTCGGTTTTGATCGCTATCAAAACCGCTGCGCTTCGCTCAGTCGCTCAGCTTCGCTCGCTCTCTGCAGGATGGACCGAGGGGGAAGTCTCCTTCCGTTAAGGGCTCCAGGTTCCTCGCGCTCCGGCTCCTGACGCCGCCTCGTGGCGGTCCAGGAGAGTCGCCGTCGCGCTGCAGGTCTCTAGAGTCCTCAGCGACATCCAGAGGTGCCGGTGATGGTCTCCGTGTCCCTGACAGCAAGGACCACGACTAGACTTAGCATCGACCTGACCCCTGGGGCTCCTTAAGCACATGCAGCCTAAGAAGTTGTCCCCATTCCCCGGAATGGTGAGTAGTCCGTAAACAAATGTCTAGGGATTTGGTACACGGTCTGGAAATCCCCTTTCTCGGGGCGGCCCACCACCGGATGCTTCTACCGATTCGGGAGCCAACCCGGCGCCCTCGAGGGCCTCGTTGGGCCCCACCGGAATCAAGAATGACCGACGAGCGACCGTGACTTTGTGGGTTGTCGGAGGTAGATGCCGGCAACAGAACCCGCGCGGGAGCCGAGATGAACGGAGTGCAACGTTGGGTGATGACAGCCCTGGGGCTGGCCCTTCTTGCTTTCCCAGTCCAGGGCCAAGGCCAGTCACCTGCCGGAAGTGGGGGTGGCGGTGGGGTCGAGTTCGCAAAAAGAGGCGTCAGGCCCGGCGATCAGGTGGTCCTCGATTTCTACACGGCCGCCGGCGTCGTTCTACACGAAGTGAGCGGCGAGCGCCTCGTCGACGAGAGCGGTGAGCTGTTCCTCCCCTACATCGGCAACGTCTACGTCCTCGACCGGACGGCGGATGAGATCCGTGAAATGCTGGTGGATCGGTACAAGTCCTACTATCAGGCCCCCGTCATCGACGTCCAGATCAAGTTTCGCGTCAACATCACCGGCGCGGTCCGGAGTCCGGGCAACTATCTGGTCGAGCCCACCACCACGATCGTGGACGTCGTGTCCCTGGCCGGAGGTCTTGGAACGTCCGTGTCTCAGGGCGTCCCTGGTGGCGCGGCCGACGCCAGCCGCATCCATCTCTTCCGAGACGGGGACACCTCCGTCATCGACCTCCGGGCCGGCAAGGCAGACCCCGGGATTCTCGGGATGCCGGTGATCTCCGGCGACTGGATCTGGGTCCCCGCCGAACCCCTGTCGGCATGGCGGGAGAATGTCACCCTCATCGGTGGCGTCCTCTCCATCGCGGCGTCGTTGGTGTGGATCGCTACGGTGACCAACTAGCCGTACGCCGGCAGACCCACGCCGCCATGTAGACGTCCCGGTGAGCCTCCCATCTTCACTCCCATGCGCGAGATGGAAGACTCGACGGGTCGTCACTCCGTTGCCGGAGCCCTCCTGGACGAACGGTCCGCCCCTAGCCTCAGAAAGCGATTCGGGGACCTGGCCGCCAGGAGCAGGAGCCTGGCCGTGGCGATCCGGCGAGTCCGCCTCATGGGCGTAGACCTCAGCGCGGATGAGCTTCGCCGCGTCCGTGCCCTACGAGTGCTTCTCGGTGAGCTCGACGCCCGTACCTTCGTTGCGGAGGCCGAGGCCGTGATGATCGACCGGGGGCGTCGCGAAGGTGGGGAGCGACTTCTGTGGCTCCTCCAGACCGGGGTCCTTTCGGTGCGGATCGCACCGCTGATCACCTGGGCTCCGGACTTCTCGGTGTTCGCAGATGACTCGGGCCCCACACACGCCATCTACGGGAGCCATTGGTTCCAGCGTCCGCCGCCCACCCCCGGCCCCGCCTTCGCCGTGGTGTGCAACGGCACAGGCGCCTCACTTGGCGCTCAACGCTTCGAGGAGCTTTGGCGATTGGGATACGACGCGACGCCCGCCGTGGAAGGCATGCTTCTGGCGGCGAGAAGGCAGCTCGGGGATCGGGTCCCGGGTGATTGACTCGCCCTCATTGGGGATTCATCTTTGCTGGCTCTGATCCATTCCCGCGTAGCTCAGTTGGTAGAGCAGACGGCTGTTAACCGTCGGGTCGCAGGTTCGAGTCCTGCCGCGGGAGCTTCTCGGGAGTCCAGGCCTTGGCCTGGGCTCTTTGCTTATCCGGGGGTTCGGCGGTGGACGCTACTCCGGGTCCAGGCTCTCGAGGCGGGCGTAGCTGGCCTCCATGCCGTGCTCCATTCCCGTCTTCAGCATGGCAGCCCGGGTTTCTGCGTCGGGCAGCTCCATCCTCGCCGTCATGAGGGTGCCGTTTCCGTCGGGCTCGAAGGTGGTCTCGATTCGATTGTC
>JAHEKK010000013.1:3829-17348 GCA_024638395.1 Gemmatimonadota bacterium
CGTGCACGATGCGGTGGTACTTCTCCAGGGTGATGAACTCCCCCGTGAGGTAGAAGCTCCGGCCCTCTCCGTCCGACCACTCGTACCGGATCTGGCCGCCGGGACGAGGGTCGCAGATACATACCGGCATCGACCAGCCCTCGGGGCCCAACATCCAGCGCTGGACCAGGTCCGGCTCGGTGTGAGCCCGGAACACGCGCTCCGGCGAGTCCGCGAAGCGCCGGGTCACGACCAGGTGGCGGTCGCCTTCGGTCGTCAGGGTCAGCTTGCTCATGGATGGCGTTCCTTTTCGGATGGGTCCCCCTCGGCCGGAAGCGCGTCCAGCCGTGCGTAGCTGGCGGTGACGGCCTCCCGAAGGAGCGCCAGCCAACGGCAGCGCGTGTTTCAGTCGTCCCCCCTGATTGGTGGGGTGAGCGCGCCGCCCGTGCACGGGTTGATCCGATCCCAGGTTTTGCGGCAGAGAGGATGTACCAAAGGGGGGCGGCGTTGCTGCGCAGAAATACTCGCAAAGGGGGACCGCATCAACCGCAGGTCCAGGTCCAGTCGGTGGTCCAGTCACGGCTCGCTGTCGAGAATCGGAAGTGGGCAATACGCCCCCGCCGAAAACTGCTCGGATTCCACGAGAAATACGCGATTGAATCGCGCCCGATAGTTTTCCCAGGCCAGCGCGGAGGCCAGCTCCGTGAGTTGTCGTTCCGAAAAGTGGCCGAGGAGCTCTTTGAAGAGCTGTTCGGAAACCGCCGCCGGAGTTGCGGTCATCGCGTCGGCGAGGCGCAACACCACTCTCTCTTGATCCGTGAACTCCGCGGAGGTTTCGTAGTCCGAAAGGGCCTCCAGCTGCCCGGAATGCAGCCCGCTTTCTCTGCCGCCGGCAGAGTTGATGTCGATTCAGAACGGGCAACCGACGCGGGTCGCAACGCGGACCTGGCCCAGCTTCTTGACTGAGCGCGGAATGGCGTCGGCGGACTCCTGGGCACCCTCCATCAAAGCGTACCCACGGAGGTTTTGAGGACTCAGCGCATGGATCCTCACGGGTCGCACTACTCGTCCTAGTTGGCGACGCACGAAATAGAAGACGACACCGGCAAGCGAGAGGCCCGGCCGGACTACCCCCTCCAGTCGCGCCATTCAACCCTCCGAGAGTGTGAGTCCGCTTGGGTACCGTCGTGCCAGCACGTCGGTGGGTGTGGTCTCGGCAAACCGGCGAAAATCGAGATTCATGTGGGACTGGTCGCTGTAGCCCAGGTCGGCGGCCAGCCGACCAAGATCCCTGCCGGGATGCAAGCAGGTGAGGGCCGCTCGAAATCTAACGAGGCGGGCGTAGCGTTTCGGGGTAATCCCCAGCTCGTCCACGAACCGCTGATTGAAGCGGGTGGCGCTGTACCCGCTAGCGCTCTGGAGATCTCGAATGCCGATGCGGCCCCAGGCAGTGACGATCTCCGCTGTGGCCCATCGAACCATAGGGTCTCCGGCGTACGGATCCTCATCGAGGTGTCCCCGGAGCGGTGACCGCCGCGGCCGATGTGGTGCTCACCCGGCCCTCTTCGCGTGATCGATGACGGCCGCGAAATACCAATGGTTGCCCCAGTCGTCCTCGACGCCGCCGGAGCGTTCTCCGTACTCGTGGTCGGTGACCTCGTACAAGGAGGTGGCACCTGCGGCGATTGCCCGTTCATAGGCTCCGTCGGGGTCCTCTACAAAGACGTGAAATGCGGACCGGGTCGGGGGGGACGAGCCCGGGAGCTGTCCGAGCTCCATGACGCAGCCGTGCAGCGTGAGCTCGCCGTGGATGAAGCGCCCGCCCTCCTCGTGGACGAAGCGCTCGGAGGCTCCGAGTGCCGTCTTCGCGAACTCGATGAACCTCCTGGGGTCCTCTAGACGAAGATAGGGGGTGACCGATTGGAAGCCTTCGGGACGGTGGTCCATGGCAGCGCTCACGGTTGGAGTGTCCCCCAATCATGGGGTCTCGTCGAGCGCTTTGCTTGGAAAAAACCCCAGAGGGCTCAGACGCCTTGAACCGGCGCTCCCAAGCCCAGGACCTTGTTCAACGTCCGGGTGAAGCCTTCCACCGAGATCCCGACCTTGCAGACGAAGGCGTTGCCCCCGCAGGCGAGGACGTCCCGCTCGACGTGGGGATCGGTCGATCCGCTGATCACGACCACGGGCAACTCCGGAGCCACCTCTCTAACGGCGGCGAGGCCGTCCATTCCCGCTGCGTCTGGCAGGTTGAGGTCCAGGAGAAGGAGGTCGTAGTTCGCCGACTCGATCCTGGCCAGTCCCGAGGTCAGGGTCCCGACCGAGGCCCATGAAAACCGGACGCCGGGGACCTGACTGATGAGGATCCGGATGAACTCCAGATCCAGGGGACTGTCGTCGATCATGAGCACCCGCAAGGGGCGAGCGGGACCGCTCGGGTCCAAAGGTGTCATCGTTTTGACCAGGCTCCCTCGGGTGGCGGCGCGTGGGTTGGTTTATCGGAGCACGCGGTCGCCGTCTTTAGGCCGCTCCGGCACCGGTGACCTGCACCAGTTCGTCCACGAACCCGTCCACGTCGTCTTCGGAGTTGTAGAAGTGGGGGCTGACCCGCACCACCCCGGGGCGGTGATCCACGATGACCTTCCTGTCCGCGAGCGCCCTGACCACCGCTGCGGGATCCCCGTGCTCGATCAGCAGAATGGCTGACCGGGTGTCGGGGTCGGGGCTCATGCGCACCGAATACCCCGCCGCCAGGCATCCGTCGATCAGGCGTTCGGTGAGGGACTGGTTCCGGGCTCTCACTTCGGGAATGCCGAACGACGTCACGAGCTCATGTCCTCCCAGGGCCGTGTAGACCGTGGGGAGGGCGGGGGTGCCGAGCTCGAAGCGGCGGGCGTCGTCATGGTAGCGGAAGGCGCCGGGGTTGAAGTGGAATTGGTCCTTGGTTGCGAACCAGCTGGTGATCCGTGGCTCCAACGTCCGATTCAGGGGTTCCCGGACATACAGGTAAGCGAGGCCGGGTCCGCCGCAGAGCCATTTCAGGGGCCCGGCGGTGTAGAAGTCCACACCCGTGGCCGGAAGGTCGAGTGGAATCTGTCCTGCACCCTGGTAGCCGTCGATGAGACAGAGGGCACCCACCCGGTGGGCGAGACTGGACAGGGCGTCGAGATCCTGGATGTGACCGGTCGTGAAGAACACGTGGCTGGTGGCGATCATCAATGTGCGCTCATCCACCGCATCTTCGAACTTCTGAGGATCGACCTGGACCCCGTCGTCGCTTTCCAGGATCACCAACTCCACGTCGGGGCGGACCTTCCACTGATAGAGGAGCGTGGGGAAGTCCAGCTCCGTCGTCACGACGCGGCGCCTGGCTCCTGTCTCCAGGCTCTCGGCGATCATCGCCAAACAAGCCGAAGTGGAGGGGAGGAGCGCTACGGTCGCCGCCGGCGCTTTGAAGAGGCCGGCCACCTCTTTCCGCAACTCCTCGATGGCCCCGAGCCAGTGCTCGTACCACGCGGACGCCCCCATTTGGTGCCAGCGCTGTGTGAACTCCCCCAGCCGCTCCTCGGCCCGACGGGAAAGGGCCCCGAGGGAGCACGAGTTGAGGTAGTTCACGGTGCCCAGGATGGGGATTTGCCGCCGGATCTCTTCCAAGCCGTTCATTGGGCCACAATAGCCGGGAGACCGGCATGCAGGAACCCGTTCCACCCATTCGCCACGCTCACGTCCGGACTCTCGACGGGGATCGCCCATCGAGTCAGCGCCGCATCGGGTTGGGATGCCTACCGGAGCAGTACCAGGTACACGCCGGCGTAGACGCCGATGAGTAGGCTACCGGAGACCCGGTCGTGCTTCCTTCGCAGCCCCAGGACAAGCCCGACCAAGGCAAGCGCGCCCATGGTGGTCAGGGCTCCTCGCAGAGCCAGCGACCCGTCAACCGGCGTGGGCGCGAGAAGCGGACCGATCCCGATCGAGAGGGTCGCGTCCACGAAGCTCGAACCCAGCACGTCCCCCAGGGCCAGGTCTTTCAATCCCCGCCGGAGAGCCCCGACGTCGACGAGCAGCTCTGGTAAGGAAGTCCCGATGGAAGAAACGAAGAACGTGAGGAGGTACTCCGGAACGCCCACCAGGTCTGCGATTCTCACAAACGCCATAACGCTGAACACCGCGGCAGCCGCGAGTCCGGAGAGGGCCAGGACGAGCATGACCGCGTGCCGGGCCGGTCGCAGGGGGCTGACTGGCAGGGCCGGCTCCGCACTCGGTCCGGACCAGATCCACATGATGGTGGATCCCAGCACCCAGGCTGCAACCAAGAAGGTGGCATCCGTTCGTGAAAGGTATCCGTCAGCCACGAACCAACCGCCGGCGGCGAGGGCAATGACGCAGAGGGCGCATGAGAGCAGGACGCGCTTCCGAGTAGCGTCCATCGCCCCGCCCAGCCAGGGCAGGAGTCCAAGAACCAGTGTGGCCTGGGTTGCGGTGGATCCTATGGAGTCGCCGACGTTCACATCGCCGTGCCCCGCCAGCGACGCCATGATCGAATTCGCGATCTCCGGCAGATCGGTCCCTACAGCGAGGAGAGTGACGCCCACCAGGAAGGGCGGCATCCGGGTCCCGAAGACCAGGGCCTGGGCGTGCTCGACGGCCATGCGACTCGCAGCGATCATACCACCCAGGGACACCAGGAGGATGGCTAGCCAGGGAACAGCCGATGACGGAATCACCGGAAAGGGCGCCGTGCTTCAGCGATGGGTGCCACTTGGACAGGTGGATCAGGTCTGCACATCAGGCGCCCGCCGAGAGCGGCAGACCGGCCAGGGCCCGCCAGGGTAGAGCCCCGTAGAGCGCACATAGCGCCTGGTAGGGGAGTTCCTCTCCGGATCGATCCGTCCAAATCTGTGAGCGCGATGGGAAGGCTTCCCGGTCCACCGGCTCATACTCGGCGGCCTGCCGACTCGCCAGCTCGACCCGGCCGTCGCTCGGCCCCTCGCCTGAGGCCTGCCGCTGCACGAGGCGATCGCGGACGACCGCCGCCGGACAACAAACCTCCGCGAGGATGAACGCCGCGCCGGCGCTTTCGGCGTTTCTGGAGGCGGCCTCGCGCCAACGGTTCTTCGCATAGGACCCGTCGAGAACCACGACTCTCCCTTCAGTCAGGGCCTCGCCCGCCCGTCGGTTCATTTCCTCGTACGTCGCCTCGCTCCTCTCTTCGGAATAGATCCCCTGCTGCCACCGCTCGTACCGGTGCTCCCCGGGAGGCACCCCCTCGAGCTCCTTCCTTACGACGTCCGAGTTGAAGGTCAGGGCGTCCCAACAGGCGGAAAGCGCTTCCGACACGCTGCTCTTGCCCGTCCCCATCAGGCCCGTGAGCGCGATCAGGAGCGGCCCCTTCGGGATGGCGTAGTGCCGGGCCAGCTGGAAGTACAGCCTGGCGGACCCCTCAGCCCCCCGGCGCTCCGGTCGATCTGGACCCAGCTGGTCGGCCCGCATGGACTCCACCTTGCCGCGCGTGTAGGCCCGGTAGCATTCGTAGAACCTCAGGACGTCCCCTAGGCCCTCATCGTTTGTCCTGGCCCTGTACTCCTCAACCAGGACGCTCGACAGTTCCGGGTGGCCCCGGGCGTGCAGATCCATGGCCAGGAAGGCCAGGTCCGCCGCGGTATCCCCGATTCGAAAACGGTCATTGAACTCGATGCAGTCGATGAAGTCGATTCCGTTCTCGACGCAGATCTGTCCTGCATGGAGGTCTCCGTGGCAGTCTCGTATTCGGCCCTGCTCCTCTCTCCGCAGAAAGAGGCTGCGGCCGGTCTGCAGAAACGTCCGTGAATAGGCCCGGACGACGTCGTAGGTGGTTTGGGGAAGGGTCCAGCCCAGGAACGGCGTGGTCTGGTCGAAGTTCTCCTCGGTGTTTTGAGACACGATGTCCACCGACGATCCTGCCTCCGAAGCGCCCGACTCTGTCGACTGAGCATGGAAATCGGCGATGCGGGCCGCAATGCGGCGCACCGTCGGAGCATCGACTTCATCTCGTTTGAGTAGACCGGCCAGCCACCCCGACGCAGGTAGCCGTCTCATCTTCACGGCGTAGTCGACCACCTTTCCGTCCCCGCCAAGAAGGAACTGCCCGTCGTACAGCGTGATGGTCTCGACTCCAAGGTAGACGCTGGGCGACAGCCGCTGGTTGAGGCGCAACTCCTCTCTACAGAAGTGCTCCCGCCGGTCCAGCGTCGAGAAATCGAGAAAGCCGAAGTTGACGGGCTTCTTCACCTTGTAGACGTGATCGTCGGTGAAGACGAGCCACGAGATGTGTGTCTCTTCGACCTGTACATCGCCGGTGGCGTGAGGGTGGGCCTTCGGGTCCAGTAGCGCCTCGATGAAGTCCGGATGGGTCCCCTCCTGGATGTCCCTCACGCTGCTTGGCTCCTCCCACACTGGATCAACGGACCCGGGGATCCCGGGTCGCCTGAACGGATTGCCGTCGAATGGAGCCTCGTCGATCGAACCACCGCTTCCCCTACATCAGGAGGGCTGCAATGATGAGGAGTGGTCCCGCGAAGGCCAACGCCCACCCCGCCCCGAAACCAGGAAGGAGCCCTCCGAAGAAGATGACGCCGAGAATGACGTAGGCAGCGGCGCCGCGCCGCGGGTTGCGCAGGCCGAGTGCCAGAGCCAGGAACAGCGGAAGGGCCAACAACAGGTGAAGGCCGACAGAGAGACCCCGAAAGCCCTCGGTACCTCCGGTCGAGCCGAGAACGACGGGCATTACGGCGACCACCAAACCCATCCACCGGGCAATGCGGATGCGAAGTGAAGCTTTCCCCTCAGGAGGAACATTGCCCATCGTACCTCCAGGCTGAGTGCGCACCCGCCAAGCGACCTCGCGGCGACGGCATGATCGCACGAGACGCCCATTCCTGGCAAAGTGAAGGGCCGCCCCTCTCCGCCGACAGAAGGGAAGTCCCCGAGGGCAATGAGTGACATGACGCCTCCGTCTGTGGGGTTTTCCCCTACGCGGGAGGCGGCCGTCCCGTGGCACGCGCTTTCGGCGGATGCGGTAGGCGAGCGACTCGAGACGTCTCCCAACGGTCTTTCAGAAGCCGAGGCTAACCGCCGGCTCGGGCGTTTCGGCTCCAACCTCCTTCGTCCGCCCGCTCCGGACCCGTGGCAACGGATCCTGGTCCACCAGTTCCGAAGCGTGGTGGTGGCACTGCTCGTCGGGGTCTTCGTCCTGGCGCTCATGGTGGGCGACTACCTCGAGGCGGTGGCGATCGGCGCGGTGCTCTTGATCAACACGGCTCTCGGCTTCTTCACCGAGCTGCGTGCCATGAGGGCCATGGAGTCCCTGAAGCGCCTTCAGGTCCATGGAGCAGTGGCGATCCGGGGTGGCGAGCGGCGTGCCCAAGACGCCAGGGACCTGGTGCCCGGGGACGTGTTGGTCCTCGAGGCCGGATCGGCCGTCGCCGCGGACGCGCGGATCTTCGAGGCCCGTGAGCTGGAAGTGAACGAAGCACCCCTCACCGGTGAGTCGCTACCGGTAGCGAAATCTCCGAATCCGCTGTCTGACGGCCACGAGGGCGAAGTTCCTCTGGCGGACCGGTCGTGCATGGTCTACAAGGGCACCTTCGTGACCGCCGGAGAGGGCCTCGCCTATGTGGTGGGTACCGGGCGCCAAACTGAAATCGGGCGCGTCGGAGAGCTCATCCGGTCCGTCGAAGCCGGCCCCACACCCCTCGAGCGAAAACTGGCAGAGCTGGGCCGCCGCCTGGTCCTCGTCGCTCTTGCCGTTGCCCTGGTCATCACGGTTCTGGGAATAGCCCAGGGGCGCGAGACCTGGCTCATGGTTCAGACCGGGATCGCCCTGGCCATCGCCGCCATTCCCGAGGGGCTGCCCGTTGTCGCCACCATCGCCCTCGCCGTGGGGTTGAGGCGCATGGCCAGAAGGAATGCCCTGGTGAGGGACCTCCATTCGGTGGAGGGCCTGGGGTCGGTGACCGTGGTGTGCGCAGACAAGACGGGAACGCTGACGACGGGGCGCATGGCCGTTCGTCAGGCATGGGTCGGGGGCGAGGATTTCGTGGTAGGAGAAGGGTCACCCCTCTTCATGGACGGGGAGGGCGGCTCCGAGGAACACGAGATCCCGCCGGGGCTGATGGAGCTCATTCGTGGGGCGGTGCTGGCGAGCCGAGTGGGCCTGGAGGGATCCACCGTTGCGCCGGCTGTGGGAGATCCGACGGAGGTGGCGCTTCACGAGTTGGGGAGCCGGGCGGGGCTCCAACACGCGTCCCTTTCCAGCGAGTTCCAAGAGGTCGGGTCGGTTCCCTTTTCCAGCGAGCGCATGTTGGCCGCCTCGTTCCGCGAGGCCAACGGGCGCACGGTGGCGCACGTCAAAGGAGCGCCCCAGAAACTCCTCGAGCTGTCGAGTCGAACGCTCACGCCCACGGGACCGATCCCGATGGATGACGAGATCCGTGAAGCGGTGCGGCGGAAGAACAGCGAGATGGCCGCCGATGGACTCCGGGTGCTTGCCGTGGCCCAGCGCGAAATCCCCCCAGCCACGGCACTGACGGAGGACTCCCTCGAGTCGCTCGAGTTCGTGGGCCTCGTCGGGATCGCGGATCCTCCGGCCGCCGGCGTGTCGGAGACCCTCGAGACCCTCAGGGGAGCGGGGATCGTGACGGTCATGATCACCGGGGATCAGGCCCCAACCGCCGAGGCAGTCGCCCGCGAGATCGGACTCCTTCAGGGTGGCGATGTACTCACCGCTCGAGACCTCACGGACCTGGAGACGGCTGAGCTCGACCGGGTTCGCGTGTTCGCCCGGGTCACGCCGAAGGACAAGCTGGCCATCGTGCGAGCGTTCCAGAGGCGGGGGGACATGGTCGCGATGGTGGGCGACGGCATCAACGACGCACCGGCCATGAAGCAGGCAGACGTGGGTGTGGCCATGGGGGGGCGGGGCACCGATGTCGCCAAGGAGACGGCAGACCTGGTGATCCAGGACGACCGCCTGGACACGGTAGCGGCGGCTGTTGAGGAAGGTCGCGTGATCTTCACCAACATCAGGAAGTTCGTCTTCTATCTCTTCTCCTGTAACCTCTCGGAGGTCGGCGTCCTGGCCCTGGCGGGATTCACGAGCCTTCCCGCACCCCTGCTGCCCCTTCAGATCCTCTGGCTCAACCTGGTTACCGATGTGTTTCCCGCTCTTGCCCTGGCCGTGGAGCCGGCAGAGGAGGGGGTGATGAGGGCTGACCCCCGAGATCCGTCGGCCGCTATCCTGTCCAGGGACTTCCTCACGTCGGTCCTGGGATACGGAGTCGTTCTCGTCGCCGCCGGGGCGGGCGCCTTTCTCTTCGTCTTGTCCGGCGGTGCCGACGCGGCGACGGCTTCCACCGTCGCTTTCCAGACCCTCGCGCTGTCCCAGCTCGGACACGCCTTCAACGCGCGGCGGCACGGCCCGCTGCGGTGGAGGCAGCTCATGGGCAATCGCTGGATGCTCGGGGCCGTGGCCCTGACCGTCTCGCTGCAAATCCTCGCGGTGGCCCACCCGGTGTTGAACCGGGTGCTGGGGACCGTTCACATCACGGAGGTCCCGTGGATCCCCGTCCTGGCCTTCTCCCTCTTCCCGCTCCTGGCCGGGCAGGTCTGGAAGCGTATTCGGCCTGCTCTCTCCGCGCGGGTTCGTGAAGAGGGGTGAGGAGCGGCGGCGCGACAGTGGGCACGGCCCTAGCCCCGGTCATGGCCGTGGCCCGAGCGCAGAATCCAGAGGATCGCGAGTCCTCCGACCAGGGCAAGGTTCACGTCCCAGAATCCGTCCCAGAAGAAGAAGTCCTGCAGGTGGGGTGGGTCCGGCGTGAAGATTTCGTCGATCATCTCGGCGGCTTCCCAGGTCAGGGCGACGACCACGTTGCCGATCATGGCCCAGCCTGCCCTCCGTCCGGGACTCAGGTCCGGCAGGCGGGCGCACAGGATCGCCGTGACGGCGGCCCCGGACAGGAAATGGCTCGGTAGGTCGACCCACGGCGCTGTTCGGTAGAGGTCAAGGGTACGGATGACACCCTCGACCGCCATGAACGCCAGAGCTGAGGTCCAGGCCAGGCGCCGCGCGCGAGATGGGTGTGCCACGATTCGGCCCTGCTCCGGAGGAGACGGCTGCGATCATCTGGGATCCGGGGCCGGAGCCCCGGGGCGCCACGGGATCTTGCCCCGTACTCGAGGCGGTAGTGTAGATCTTACGACGGCGCCCGGGAAATGGTGGGCCCGGCAACATCGATGTAACGTTTGCTCAAAGCTCGAAGCCACTCGAGGGGGAACATGGACCCATGTGTATATCGGGGTCGAAAGGCGGGAGGCGGTAGCCCGGGGGCGGCCGTCCGGGTGTGCGTGTTTGTCAGCGCCCTGGTAGCGAAACTCCCGACGGGGCCCGTTCCCGTGAGGCCATGACCGCAGAGCTCGCCTGGGTCCTCTCCGCTGTCTGGCTCGTCGGTGCGGTCTTCATGGTCCTACGGGTACGTCTGCCCAACCCCTTGCCCCCCGGAACCGCCTCCGGTCCTCTCGTATCCGTCATCGTGCCGGCGCGGAACGAAGCGCGAAGCATCGTTGCCTGTGTGGAGTCCATCTGCGCCTCCCGGTACGAGGCCTTCGAGGTGGTGGTCGTGGACGATCAGTCCGATGACGGGACCGGCGCCCTGGCCCGAAGTGTCCGTCCCGGACGGGCCCGGCGGGTGCTGGTCCTCGAGGGAGAACCCCTCCCAGAGGGCTGGTTGGGCAAACCCTGGGCGTGTCATCAAGGGGCCAAGGCGGCCACCGGAGAAGTCCTGCTGTTCACGGATGCCGATACCCTCCATGGACCTGTCCTTCTTGGCCGTACCGTGGGCGCGCTCGAAGCGGGGGCTGACGCCGTGACCGTAGCGGGCGATCAGGCCATGGAGACCTTCTGGGAGCGTCTGGTTCAGCCGCAGGTCTTCTTCCGCATGTCGCAGGTGTTCTCGGACGTGCGGAACGGCTTTGATCGCGGCAAGTGGAAGACGGCCATCGCCAACGGACAATATCTGGCGTTCCACCGGTCGTCCTACGATCGGCTTGGTGGCCACGAAGCGGTCAGGGCCGAAGTGGCAGAGGACCTGCGGTTGGCGCAGCTCCTCGTCCGGGACGGGTTCGAGCTTCGCTTCCACGACGGGCGGGGCAGTCTTTCGACACGGATGTACCGTTCACTCGGCGAGCTGGTTTCCGGATGGTCCAAGAACATGGCCCGGGGCGCGCGACTCGTGGGTGGGCGGTGGGGCGCCGTGATCCTGGGGCTCGCTGATCTGATCGTGAGCCCGCTGCTTTGGCTTCTACCGCCGGCCCTCTTGATCCTGGCTGCCCTCGGCATGTTGAGCGGACCGGTGGTGATCTGGGCCGGTGCCGCCACGGCGATCAACTGTGGCCTGTGGGCCCTCGTAACCGCGTTCATGGGGGCCCCCGCGAGGTACGGACTACTCCATCCCCTGGGAGCGTCGGCTGCGTGGGTGATCCTACTTCGCAGCCTGATCAGGGGTAGTCGGGTTGAGTGGAAGGGACGGGAGTACCGGGTGGAGCCGCCGGCATGACGGGGCTTCGCGGTTGAGCCGCGGAGACGTGACGACCCAGGTCGTTCTCGAAGTCGCCCGGGACGAGGGCTTCGAGCGCGCCGGCGTCGTGACGGGCGCCACGAGCGGGCATGGCTCTTTTCTGGATTGGTGGCTCGATCAAGGCTTCCATGGCGACATGGGGTACCTCGCCAGGGAAGACGCCGTCCGTCGCCGCAAGGACCTTCGGCAGTCCCTGGAGTCCTTCACCAGCGCCATCGTCGTGGCCCACGAATACGGGGACGACTCGCCGGGCCAGGACGGGACTGATCCGGAGCGGGCAATCATTGCCCGTTACGCGCGGGGTCGGGACTATCACGAAGTCCTCCAGGCGAAACTGGACAGGCTTCGGATCCGGCTGGAAGAGGCAAACGGAGGGCCGGTGACGGGCCGAACCTACGTCGACACCGGGCCCCTTCTGGAGCGAGAGCTGGCTCAGCGAGCGGGCCTGGGTTGGTTCGGGCGAAACACCATGTTGATCCACCCACGGTCCGGATCGTACGCCTTTCTGGGCGTCCTCCTGACCGACCTGGCACTCGAGCCGACGGCACCCTTCGAAGAAGACCACTGTGGCTCCTGTCGACGGTGCCTCGACGCGTGTCCTACGGGCGCCCTCCTGGGCCGAGACGAGAACGGGGCTCCAGTCATGGACGCCCGACGCTGCATCTCCTATCTCACCATCGAGCTCCGGGGGCCCATCCCCATCGAGCTGCGGCCGGCCATCGGGAACCGTGTGTTCGGCTGTGACATCTGCCAGGAAGTATGTCCCTTCAATGAGCGCTTCTCGCCCACGACCCGTGAGCCGCTCTATGCGCCCCGTCCCGACTTCGACGATCCGTCGCTGGTCGAGCTCGCAGAGCGCCTCCTCGCCATGTCGGGCAAGCAGGTGCAGCGGGAGTTTCGAGGCTCTCCCTTGGCCCGGCCCGGACGAAAGGGACTCCTCAGGAACCTGTGCGTGGCGTTGGGCAATCTGGGCGCCGCCTCGCCGGGGAACGCCTCGGAGGTCCGGCCGGTGCTGGAGAGGGCCGCCCGAGACGAGTCTACACTGGTGCGGGAGCATGCCGAGTGGGCCTTGGGGCAACTGGCCCACGCTTCTCCGCCCGGCGGAGCGTAGGGCCTCAGGGCTTTTTGGCCTTGGAAGGGAACGGCCCTTACCGTCCCCTGACGAGGACCAACTCTTCCTGGGGCGGCACGAGCCACTCTGCGCCCTCCGGGGTAACGACCACCATTTCCTCGACCGAGATGGTCTTCGTCGTCCCGTCGTCCCTGGGCCAGCCGTAGAACCCGTCGAAGGCGAAAGTCTGGCCCACGCGCAGGGGGCGGGCAGCATCACCGGACGGCCGTCCTCCGGCTGCGGCCCCGCCGAGCCTCGGACCCACGTCGTGTGCCCAATAGCCGACCGGATGGCCGGTGCTCCAGATGATGGGAATCGACCCGGTCTCCTCCAGAACCTCTCGCTGGGCCCGGTCGACGTCCCACCCTGTCGCGTCCGGACGCATCACCGCGAAGGCGGCCCGGCTCCCCATTCGGGCGTTCTCCCAACGGTCCAGGACTTCGGAGGGTGGAGCGGTCTCCCCCGGCCGAAGGACGTAGGCGAACCGCTGGATGTCCGTGACCCAGACACCGTGGACCTTGATGCCGAAGTCCGTCTGGATGATGTCTCCCGGTTGGATGACCTTCTCCGTTGAATGGGAATGTCCCCGGTCGGGGCCGGAGTTGACGTTGGGATTCTGGTCCGGCGCCCACCCGTCTTCCACGCCGAGCGTGGCCATCCGCTGTTTGAGGTACCGGGCGACGTCTCCGTCGGTGGTCTCGCCGGGCACCACCTGAGCGTAGGCATCCAGTTCGAGTTGTTCGGTCAAGGCCGCGGCTCGCCGCATGATCTCGATTTCCCGAGGAAGCTTTACGGAAAGCCACTCGATGATGACCTCTTCGGA
>JAHEKK010000384.1 GCA_024638395.1 Gemmatimonadota bacterium
CCGCCCAGAAGGTTCAACACGGTGGTCTTGCCCGATCCCGACGGCCCCGCCATGGCCACGAACTCGCCAGGCCCGATCTCCAGGTCTATGCCTCTGACCGCCTCCACGGGACGCGGCTCCTGAGGGTAGATCTTCCATAGATCCTGCGTACGGACCGCGTAGTCCGGCGCCGTGGGAGCGACCGCCCCCGCTACCGCGCCTACACTGCTTTCGGACATCTATCCGCCTTGCTCCGATTGGGGGCTACTCGGCCTTCACGGCCTCGGCTGGGTCGAGCCTCCCCGCCACGAAGGCCGGGTACAGGGATGCCGCCGTCCCGATCAAGGCCATGAAGAAGAGGCTCTGCAAGATGTGCTTGACCTCGAGGACGGGCACGAGCACCGGGTTCATCACGACGCCCGAGAACGTGAAGTCCTCTGGCATGAGGGAGGTGAAGTCGAGGCCGTCCCGGAAGAAGATCCAGACGACTCCAATTCCGAGAACCATGCCGACGATTCCGGCGGCAACGGTCAGGAACAGACCCTCGAGGAACACCACGGTGCCAGTCTGCGCTCTACTGAGGCCCAGAGCATGAAGGAGCCCGAGCTCTCTACGGCGGTGGAGCACGGACATGAAGATCGCGTTCAGGATGGCCAGAGCGACGATGGCGAAGAGAATGCCATGGAAGACCCAATCGCCCGCATCGTCCAGCCGAATGATCGAGTCCAGCTCTGGCATGGCCTCGTGCCATCCCAGAACCGACACGCGGCCGCCAGCAAGGCGACCACGCAGCTCCAAGGCCAACCCTTCGGTTCTATCCTCATCTGCCAGGAGCAGTGAGACCGAGGTCGCTGAGCCCTCGACCCCCAACCACGTACGCGCCGTGCCGATGGGGATGTGGACCAGGCCCTCGTCCAACTCGTCGAGCCCGGTTTGGTAGGTCCCGACCACGCGCACGAGCTGACCCTGAATGTCTCCGGCTGCCCCCTGGGCCGTGAGGACGAATCTGGAGTTGAGCCCGAGGCCGAGCCGAAGGGCCAACTTCTCGCCGATGAAGGCGTGGAGACGATCGCCCTCCTCCAGGTACCGTCCCTGTTCCGGTTCCGACCCGAGTTGGGAGAACTCCAGCTCTTCCCCGGGGTTCACACCCAGTATCCTGACCGGCACGGCGCCATCCGTAGAAGACGCGAGGCCCCCGACTCCGAGACGGACTGTGGTACCTCGAAGCTCCGGGCGTACTGATGACAACGCGTTCAACACCTCCGGAAGCTCCGTTGCCGGGATGCGGTCATCCAGACTCTGGGAATCTCGGAACCCCTCGCCTTCGATGATGATATGGCCGGTGCCGAGGCGGACCCCGGAATCCACCCAGTCGTCATGGGCCCCGTCGGAGAGAGTGCGAGAGAAGATCAATAGCGCCAGGCCCAGCGCCATCGCGGAGGCCGTCAGGGCGCTTCGCCGCACCTCCCGGCCCAGGTTCCTGAGGGCCAGCCACGGAATGACCCTGGCGTTCATCGGCTGGACAGGGCATCCGCGGGCGGCACCCGGACGGCCTTCCAGGCGGGATACAGCGCGGACGCGACGCCGGTGGTCACCAGAGCCAGGCCACTGAAGAGCGGCCCGTCCCAGGAGAAGGCAACCGTCACCAGGGGCCTGACGGAGGATCCCATCATGGAATACGAGCCTACCCAGCGGCTCAGGTCGATGGGATGAGCGTGGATCCAGGCCATGAGGGGGAGGGCAATCGCCAAGCCGGCCGCCAACGAAACGGCCCCCAGGAGAATGCCTTCGCAGACCACCGTAAGGCCCACGGACCCCCGAGCCGTCCCCAGGGCGCGAACCACGGCGAACTCCCGTCGGCGCTCGTAGGTGGCAATCAACATGGTGTTTGCGACGCCGAACACCGCCATGCCGAAGATCATGCCGGCGATCACCAGGTTCGAAGCCGACGCCAGAGACGTGAAGAAGTAGAGTTGGGGGAGGAATTCGGACCACGGCTGGATCAGAAGACCGTCACCGAAAGACTGGACCGCGCCCACCACCTGGGCTGCTACCTCATCCGAGTCACGGGTCCGGCCCACCTTCAAGGCCACTTCGTGGATACGGCTTTCGGGGAGGGCCATGAGGAACTGAAGGTCATCAAGGCCCAGCAGCGCGTAGGCTCCGTCCAGCAAGCCCGTGTCCAGACTGAACACGCCCGACACGATGAACAGGTCGTTCCCGAGAGAACCGTCGGCGGCCGGAGCCACCAGAACCACCTCATCGCCGACCTCCACCTCCACGTCGTCCGCCAACTGGTCTCCGACGAGGATCTGGCCCGGCCCGGGCATGGCTCCCGAGATCAGGTGTTCATCGAAGGCCGACACGTGGGCTTCCCGGACGGGATCGATGCCCATGAGAATCGCCCCGACCGTCTCGTCGCCGGAGCTGACGAGTCCTCCGCCGTACACCCGCGGCGCCACGCCCACCACCTCCGGGACCCCGTCAAGCGCGGTAAGAAGACCGACGAGATCAATCCCATCCCTGCCGCCCAGGGTATCGTGGATCCCTCGCTCGGGAAGGTACTCCTGGTCGTGAATCTGGACCTGCCCCGTGACCAGCTCCGTCCCGTTCTGGACCATTTGTTCGATGACGCCGTCAGACAGCCCGATCATCAGCACCGAGGCGACGAACCCGAACGAGAGCGCCGACGCCGTCAGTAGCGTGCGGCGCCTGTTTCTCCAGAGGTTCCTCCATGCGATCCGCCACCACAGCCGGCCTCGGGCCTCGGTCAATTCCGCGCCCTCAGATTCCGGAGGCTGAAGAAGTCTTCCGAAAGACCGAGATCGAAGGCCAACTCGTGGTAGGTGACCACCGTCCGCTCGTCCGAGTCGGACGGCTCCACCGTCATCATCCTCGGAACCAGGCGCCCACCCATCTCCCGGTAGCCAGAGAAGCTCATCTGACGCACCAGGTCGCCATCTTCGTCGTAGTACCGCGCCCAGGTGGGCATCCGGTCGGCCTGTCGCACCTCCTGGACGATCTTGCCCCAGATCACCGGCGCCTCGGGCTTTGGGGTCATCGTGAACTCCCAGACAACATGACCGTCACCGGACCCTCCAGTGGCGCCTTGTTCCCGGAGACCTTCGAACGACAAGATGATGTCGTAGTCTTCGATGAGTCGGCTCTCACGCACGAGATCGTCATTGGTGAAATGGGACCCCATCCAGGAGCCGACCATCATAGAGGGCGGTACCTTGATCGTGCGATCGACGCGGGGCAGGTAATTCCACACTTCGTCGTCCACCTTGAGTGTTGCCGTCCCTGCCTCCCGAGCGGGCGACAGCACCCGGATCAGCGAATACTCCGTACCCAGGGACCACGCGTCCAACTCCAGGGTGCGGGACCAGTTCTCCGTTTCGATGGCCATGGAAACCCGGGCCTGGCTTGATTCGCCCCTCCAGAGCCGGTCCACCTCGTCGATGATGGCCAAAACCCGTGGGTCGGTCTGCGCGGCGGCCGGTACCCCGGCGCCCGACAGCAGGAGACCGCAGAGGAGGGCCAAGACCCAACGGCCGGCACGGGTTCCCCTCCGCGAACTCATGACTCCCCACCTCCTTCCGCCTCAATGCGTCTCGCAAGATGGGCGAGTTGGAGTTCCACCCGCTTCACCTCCCGCATCAGGGAGATGCGGACCATTTCGAGCCAACTCCAGATCTTGAAGGCCACCACGGAAACTACACAGAGGGCTGCCGTAGCGAACCAGACCACCGTGCCTCGCAGGTCGGTCGCGTCGAGCATCCGAAGTGACGCATATACCCCACCTACGAAGAAGAGGAGTGTGAGAAACCAGGTGAAAACGGTGAAGACCCGGCGGCGTCCGGTGAACGTCTCCGTGACCAGTTCCGCCAATGAAGGCTCGCCCAACTCGTCCCAGAGCTCCCCCTCACCGGGACCCAGGGCCTCACGGATGAAGTCATCGATGTCTCTGGCGGATTTCATGGCGTCTCCTCCTCTTCCAACAGGGATTTCAGGGCCTGCCGAGCATGATACAGGCGGGATTTCACGGTCCCCCGGGGCACTCCCAGGACGGCGGCGATCTCACCGACGGACAGGTCGTCCCCGTAGTACAACCAGAGCAGGGTCCTCTGTTCACCGGACAGCCGATTGACCGCTTGTCGCAGATCGACCGACGCCGTGTCCTGTTCGGACAACGCCATCATCCAGGGACCCTCCCCCCCGCTCAGGGCGCCGCGCCGGGCCTGCTCCCGGCGAATGTGATCGCGGGCCTTGTTCGCCACGATACGGTAGGACCAGGCAC
>JAHEKK010000385.1 GCA_024638395.1 Gemmatimonadota bacterium
TCCTGGCCGCGTCCCGGATTGCATATTGGCGTTCCAGAGGCCGGGACGTCCGACACTTGCGACGCACGGAGAGGGAGGGATACAAGGCCGGCGCCCTGGCGGCAGGGTTGCGGTCGGCAATGGGCGACTTCCTGCTGATCTTCGACGCTGACTTCGTCCCCGGCAAAGGGGTTGTGCGTGACCTGTTGCCGTCCTTCTCGGACCCGGTCGTGGGCATGGCCCAGGCCCGATGGGATCATCTGAACGAGGACCAGGCCTGGCTCACCCGGGCCCAGGCCGTGCTCCTGGACGGCCACTTCGCCTTCGAACAAGGAGGCCGGTTTCGCGGCAAACGGTTCTTCAACTTCAACGGCACGGCGGGGATGTGGCGTCGAACAGCTCTCGTGGATGCGGGTGGTTGGCATTTCGATACGCTGACGGAAGACCTCGACGTGAGCTACCGGGCGCAACTGAAGGGATGGCGGTTCGTCTACAGGGACGACGTGGGCGTCGCCGCGGAGCTGCCGGGCTCCCTGGAGGCGTTCCTGACCCAGCAAAGACGGTGGGCCCAGGGGGGGATCCAGACCGCCCGGAAGATGCTGCCCTCCGTGCTCAGATCGTCCGCGTCCGTTGCGGCCAAATGGGAAGCCTTCGTCCATTTGTGTGGCCATCTGGCCCACCCCCTCACCCTCCTTCTCGGCCTGCTGGTCTTCCCCGCGTCCCTCGCCCGAAGAAGGGTGGGTCTGGATGCGTTCTGGTGGTTGGACCTCGTTCTTTTTGTTGCGGCCACGGGTCCCTTCGTCTGGTTCTACGTCCAGGCTGCCCGCACGCGGAGTCGTCGGGCTCCCTTCAGGCGTGCCCTGGAGACCATCGCCCTCGGTGTGGGCCTTTCGTTGTTCTTGACGCGTTCCGTACTTCGTGGCCTTCGGTCTACCCGCGATCCCTTCCGCCGGACACCGAAGAGGGGTGTTGCAGTACTCGGAACCGGCGTCCGGCCGGGTCCTCGATCCGCCCTCGATCCTGACTACGAACGGACGGGGTGGACGGCTGCGGCAGCATCGGGAATAGCCCTCGGCGGCGCCCTGGCCGTCGAAACGGTGTTGGCCGTTGGGTCAGGCCTATGGGCGTCGGCCCCGTTCATCGGTTTGTTCTCGTTCGGCTTCCTGCGCCTCGGCTACGCCGGTTTGGGGTTGCCGGCCCATCCCGCCGAGGCGAAGGGCGTACCACGCGAGGAGCGCCCACGGCGGAATCCAGACGACTCCGGGAGCCCACCAAGGTTCTGGCCAGGATCCCGAGGACAGATAGTCGCCCAATCCCCAATAGCCGAGGAATACGAGCCCGCTCAGGCTCAATAGCGGAATGTTCGACCGGAGTGCGGCGGCCGGTAGGATCCACAACACGTACCACGGATGGATCGTCGGGGAGAACAGCAGGCCAGCCCCCAGGATCCACAGCATGGCCCGGTCGAGGGAGAAGTCGTGCCAGGTGGCCAGTCCGATCGTCCCGAGTACGAAGACCCCGGCGACAGCTCTCGCCTGGAGGGGGTCGTCCACCACACGACGGATCAACCTGAACGCCCCCTCGTTGGCGGTCCAGTGCTCCGAGTAGGTTCGGAGGCCTTCCGTCAGGGGGCCGAGGCCCACCCACACGTAGGGCAGGTAGAACGCCGCGATCGCGCCTGCGCAGACCAGAGCCGTACGGCTGCCCCGTTGCCGGACGAGAGACGGAAGCAGCGCGAGCGGCGCGAACTTGGTCATCGTGGCGGCAGCCAGCGTGGCGCCCAGGCGACTCCCGCCCGTGGTCGAAGAGGGCCCAGACCACAACAGGAGCAGGGCGAGCCAGAAGAGGCCGAAGGCGTCGAAGTGGGCGCTCCAGGCCGTTTCCACGATGAGGAGCGGAGACCAGAGGTACAACAGCCCCACCAGACCCACGGGAAGGCCTCGCCGCCTTGCGACTTCGATGAGAAGGACGGCGGTGAGCAAGTCGAATGCGGTCCACAGGAGTTTGGCCGACAGAATCGTGCCCCCGAGCATGGCCACGAGAAGAAACGCCCCCTGGGCGAGAGGAGGGTAGATCGTGGGGACGTCCGGGTTGTTGATGAGGGCGTGCCACGGGGTGCGGATGGCTTCCAGGGCCTCGTGAGCTGGGGCGTACCGGTACGGGTTGATGCCCTCGAGTTGGACGTGGCCGTCCCAGAGATACCTGTAGACATCGTCGGAGAGCTCTGGAGCGAGTGGGATCAATGAAGCCCGCATCAGGATGGCGAACAGCCAGATCCAACGCAGGCCCACGGATCGTCCCCTGGCCACCACGACGGCGGACAGCCCGTAGCACGCCAGGGCCACCCCAGGGAGCCCAAGCCGGGGCATGGGCCACTCGAGGCCGCTCAACCAACCAAAGGCCGCCAGCGCCAGCACCTGTACCGTCCCCAGAAGCAGCAGGATGCGGGGCTCAGGCCGGGACGCAGGGGTAGGCGTGGTGCTCTCAGACACGGCTGTGCTCATTCCGGCACTCAACGAGGAACTGGCCCTCCCCGAAGTGCTTCGCGCGCTTCCGCGGACGAGCCTCCACACCATCGTCGTGGTCGACAACGGCTCCACGGACCGCACGGCCGAAGTGGCACGAGCCCTGGGGGCCCTGGTGGTCGAGGAGCGGAGGCCGGGGTATGGGTCTGCTTGTCTCGCTGGCATCCGTCATCTGGCCGCGCACGCGAGTCCCCCGGGGGTGCTGGTGTTCATGGATGCCGATCATCCGGAAGACGCCCGCCATCTGGAAGAGCTATTGGCCCCAGTCGATGCTGGGGCGGACCTCGTCCTGGGAGCCAGGCTCCAGGAGGACGGGGGGACGGGGAACGTTCACCTCCATGCCAGGTGGGGCAACCGACTCGTGCTCGGCATGCTGGCCCTACTTTGGGGCCGCCGGTTCGTAGACCTGGCGCCGTTCCGGGCCATTCGGTTCGACCGACTCATTGCCCTCCAAATGGACGATACCGACTGGGGGTGGACGCTGCAGATGCAGGTCAGAGCCCTCCAGCGGGGTCTGAAGACGGTGGAGATCCTGGTCCCCCACCACCCGCGTGCCGTCGGTGAATCCAAGATCTCCGGGTCCTGGCGGACGAGCCTGCGCGTCGGTGCCAAGATGTTCTACACCCTGGCCCGCGAGCGCGCGCGGGGAGGGCCGGCCCGGTAGAGGACCGGGGACGCTGTCCGGTCGTGGTCCGCCTCCCGTGACCCGGTTTCGGAGGTCGGCTCGGGGTGTCCCGGTCCGGCCCACCCGATCACTGGATGGCGGGAAATCGACGGCCCAGGAAGTCCGATACGCTCTCCAACGAGGCCTCGGGCCGCTCTTCCGAGGGAACGTGTCCGCACTGATCCAGGACCACCAACTCGCTATCGGCCAGTGCGTGGTGGAGTCGTTCCCCGACCCAACGTGGGATGACCCGGTCTTCGTTCCCCCAGAGGAGGAGCGTGGGGCAACCGATGGTCGGGTATCGGGAGGTCAGGCTGGCCAGGTCCTCGGGCACGATCTGAGCGGCCACCTGTCGGATGGCCCACCGGGCGCGGAGTCCGCGGAGGCCGGCCGCATACCCTTCGACGACTTCTGGGCCTGGCGTGTGATCCGGATGGTAGGCAGCACGCAGACCCATCCGTGCCAGAGTTCGTGCGGGAACCACCGACATCGCCGCCCCCGCCAGGGGGAGGCGCGCGAGGTTGATGAGTCTCGGGATCGTCTGGGGGTAGGCGGCGGCGCCCACGAGGACCAGCGCTCCAGGCGGTGGTCGTTGGAGACGGGCCATTTCCAGGGTCACGGAGAGTGCGATTCCTCCCCCCATGGAGTGGCCGACGAGGGCGTAGTCACGGATCCCCGAGGACGTGAGGAACCTGACCACCTCGTGGGCAAGATCGGTGGGGGAATAGGCTCGGTCTCGAGGTCTGGCGGCGCTACCGAATCCCTTGAGGTCCAGGAGATGGAGCCGGTAGTCGCTTCCCAACCGGTCGAGCCATGAGCGCCACGTGAAGCGACTCGCTCCGAATCCATGCAGGAAGACCAGCTCGCGCTGGCCCCGGCCCCGCGAAAGCACGTCGAGGGCCAGACCCCCGGGTCGCGTCACGGATCCGTAGCGGAAGTCAGCGGGGCGAGAGTGGGCGGGCGCCGCTCTCGTTCAGGCGGATAACCCGCCCTCCCCGGTCGGCGAGCTCGTCGGCCATCTCGGGGTGGCAGGTGAAGAAGAACACCTGTCTCGTCCGGGAAATCCTCGCCATGAGCTCGAAGGCTCGATCCCTGCGGCCGGAGTCC
>JAHEKK010000386.1:0-3142 GCA_024638395.1 Gemmatimonadota bacterium
CGCGTCGCCGCGGACGCGTTGGTCTCCCCCCGCACAGAACGCGTACTTGCCGTCTTTGGCGGGACCTTCGCCGGTGAGGAGCACGACCCCGATGGATGAGTCCTCATTCGCGTCGCCAAAAGCGTCCAGCAGCTCGAACAGGGTTTCCGGCCGGAAGGCGTTGCGCACCTCCGGCCGGTTGATGGCGATCCGGGCTACACCCTGCGCCTTCTTGTAGGTGATGTCTTCATATTCCTTGACGGTCTGCCAGTCGGGTTGGCTCATGATTCAGTCGGTATCCTCGGTTGAGATCGTCTGCAATCGGGCCCCCACCAGCGCCCGGGTCTTCTCGTGTGCTGCCTGGTTCCGGTCCCGGTCGGTCCGGATCCGGACGATGTGGACGCCCCCCCTTTCGAGGGCTTCCCTCACTTCCCTCGCCACGTCCGCGGCTGTCTCGGCGTCGCGGAACGGCACCTCGTAGAGCCGGGCACCGCCGGCGAGATCCAGACCATGGGGTGTGGCAAAGTACCGCGTGAAGGCCGGCTCGAAAGCCCGGATGGGGAGCATGTGGAAGATGCCGCCGCCGTCATTGTCGATGACCACAAGCACGGCATTGAGGTCGGGGTCACGCCCTCGAAGCAGGCCGTTCACATCGTGGAGGAACGCCAGGTCCCCCAGCACGGCAACCACGGGCTCCGTCCCCCCGGCCGCAGCGCCAAGGGCCGACGAGATGATGCCGTCGATCCCGCTGGCGCCCCGGTTGCCCAACACCCTGCGGTGGCCCCAGTCCGGATCCCCCGTGAGGTCCAGATCCCGGACCGGCATCGAATTGGACACGAATACGGTGGCGCCCACGGGCGTCGCCTGAACCGCCGCCGCCACGATCGCCCCCTCGTGATCAGGGAGTGAAAGGGCTTCGCGAAGCCCGTCCCGGGCCGCCGCGTCGTAGTGCATCCATCCGGACAGCCACTCGTCGTCGCACCGGGGAGCGTCCACGTCGGGGAACACGGTCGCCGGGGAATCGTGCACGTACTTGTCGGCCAGACCGAGATGGTCCTTGCGAAGGGAACCACCGTCCACCACCACATGGGCGGCCTCCGTCCACGACAGCAGCGCAGTCTCGAGGGAAGCGGACGTGAACGTCCGGCCGGTGCGAATGATGAGGTCCGGCTGGAGGCGCGCCCGACTCTCCGGGTGGGCCAGAAAAGCCGAATAGGTGCTCACCACCCCTTCCCCACCAGAGGGGTGGAAACGAGCGCCGGACAAGGGGTCCGCCAGAACTGGAGCCCCAAGACGTCTTGCAAGGTCGAGGACCGCCGAGCCCTCCCGGTCCGGGTCACTGGAGGGTCCAGCGATGAAGACGGGCCTCGACGCCCCCCGGAGGCCGTCCGAGACGAGCGCCGCCGATGCCGGGGCAGACGGATTCCTCCTCGTCCATGACGGCGGGGTCCCCTCCCGACCGGCGACACCGGGAGGGTGTCCCCGCTGCAATCCGCCTACGCCGGCCGGGTGGAGGGGTTTCTCGAAGGGCATGTTCACGTGCACCGGCCCCGAAGGCGGTCCCAGAGCCGCGGACATGGCCGCTTCGGCCAGGTCTCGCGGGACGCCGTCTCCCAGCCCCGCGTCCGACGGGAGGGGAACGTCGAGGACCCTCCGGGTGAAGGCGGAGAAGATACCGGGTTGGACGATGGTCTGGTTGGCGTCCAGACCCCGCAGGCGGGGGGGCCGATCGGCCGTCAGGAGGAGGATGGGCACATCGGACGCAGCCGCCTCCACCACCGCGGGCAGCAGGTTGGCCACCGCCGTTCCCGACGTGGTGATCACCAGGCTGGGCCAGAGGCGACGCCGGCCGTACCCAAGCGCGAAGAAGGCTGCGGAGCGCTCGTCGATGTGGACGCGGATGCGCAGCGTCTCGTCTTCATGGCAGGCCAAGACCAGGGGCGTCGAGCGGGACCCCGGCGCCATCTGAACCTCCTCGACGCCCAGGCGGGTGAGGGCCCGCACCCACTGCCGCGCCCACTCGAGGTTCACGGCCCCCCGCTCAGGCGGCTCGGCGGCGGGGCCGAATCCCCTCATGCCACCCTTCGGAGGATCTCCGAGCTGACGCCGGCCCCCACCAGGGCCCTGAGCACCGGCTGGAACTTCATGGATGTCTCGGCCCACTCCATGTCCGGATCGGAACCCGCGACGATCCCGGCGCCGGCAAACAGGCGCCAGGTACCATGGGCGCAAACGGCGGACCGGAGTGCGGGCACGAAGATCCCGTCGTCGTCGTGGTCGACCCAGCCCACCGGGCCCGCGTACCAGCCCCTCGCGAATCCCTCGTGCTCGACCAGGAAGGCGTGGGCCCGGTCGCTGGGATGTCCACACACGGCCGGCGTCGGATGGAGGCCCTCGACCAGCCCCAGGATGGACACGCCTTCGGGCGTTCCGGCCTCGATCTTGGTCTCCAGATGCTGGATCCTGGCCAGGGTGAGGACGTGGGGTTCCACATCCCGTCGCACGTCGCATCCGAGGGATTGGAGCTTCTCGACCATGTCCTGAACCACGAAGTCGTGCTCAGCCCTGTCCTTGGCATGATCGAACAGTCGACGGGCCAACTCCGCCGATTCTCCGGGGGACTCACCCACGGCGATGCTGCCCGCAACGGCCGTGGCCCTGACCCGAGCACCCGACTTGTGGGCGAGGACCTCCGGTGCGCCGCCGATCATCGCGTGGCCGGGAACCGGCTCGAACAAGAACGCGTGGCTGCTCGGGTTCTCGGCCCACAAGACGCAGGCCACGTCCGCCGGGTCGAGGGCACCACTCGTGGTCACGTCCAGAGCCCGGGCAAGCACGACCTTCCCCACCGTCCCCGAGGTGATCTCATCAAGGGCCCGGCGAACGGTCACGGTCCAACGAAGCCGGTCGGAGCCCCGGGGTTCACCGGCCACATGCCTTGGCGGTCCGGCGGGCGTCGGGGCGGTGACGAGGCTCGCCTCCCAACGGTCCGCAGCCTCCTCGGCCGACGTGCGATTCTTGCCACGAGCCCTGAGGACGCAGCCGGACGCCGCAGGCTCTCGTGACAGCTCGACCGACGGAAGTTGGAACCGACCGGCCGGAAAAGCCTCCCAAACGCCTTCGGGCACGTGATTCTCCCCGAAGGACAGTCCTCCGAAGAGGC
>JAHEKK010000386.1:3164-4271 GCA_024638395.1 Gemmatimonadota bacterium
GTTCGGAACCGGTCCGCACCGCCCCGGACATGGAGATCGACGGGTCCGTCCGGACCCGGGGCGAGACCGGCGTGGGCGATCCACCGGTCCCCCCGTGCCCAGAGGCCGCGGGGCCCGCCGGCCGCGACGCTCAGGAAGCGCCGTGGGTCGAGGTCCGGGAGGGTCCGCTCAACGATGTCGTGCAAAACCGCGTCTCTCCGGGGGTCGGTGGTCACCAGCTCCGGGGTGCCTTCCGATGCGCCGAGGCCGGCTCGAAAGGCCCGGGGCGCGGCCAGGAATATACCACCCCCGGACCGGTCCTCTACGGATAGACGGAAGGCATCTCCCCGACGTCCGCGCCGCCGACGTCGATGATCATCTCCACCGAGCCCACCGAGCCGGCGGGCCGGGATGGAAGGGTCGGTGCGAGGAGGGCAGCCAGGACGACCAGGGCGACGACCCCGACACGGAGGCTGAACATGGGTGGTTCGGCCCGGGGGGCGGGACTGAGGAGGCGAGCCACGCGGTCGGTGACCATCCCCGGGCGGCGACTCAACGCTGGGGAGGGACCCGCCTCCACGGCCCATCTCGAAACGGCGGCGATGGACTCGGCGAGGGGGCGTCCGCTTCCAAGGCTTTGCCGGGCAAGATCGTCACTGGCCCATTCCGCGGCCTCCTCCAGACCCCTTCGGCATAGCCGGTTCAGGGGCTGGAAGAACAGGGCGTGCTCCAACAGGCGAGCCGTCCACTGCCAAAGGGGGTCCCGTCGCCTGATGTGGCCCAGTTCGTGGGCCACGACGGCCCTAATCTGGGCGTGGCTGAGCTCGTCGAAACTCCGGCCGGGGAGGACCACCGTCCGCCGCCCCGCGGCGAAGGGGCCGGCAATCCCGTCCAGGGCCAGAAGGTGAACCCGCCCCGCGGAGGTCCTCAAGACCGAGACCGTGCGCCCCCTACGGATGAGGAGCCACAGGCGGACGGTATCGCGTACGTGGCCCATGGCCAGCACCAGCGACAGCCCGAGTATGGACCACAACGCGAAACTCCCCCAGCCGCCAGCCCCCGGCCCCGCGGCACGGCACTCCCGCATCGCGCTACGGGCGGCTTCGGGCGCAGGAGGGGTGCCCACCC
>JAHEKK010000387.1 GCA_024638395.1 Gemmatimonadota bacterium
GAGATGATGAGGGTCTTGGCCAGCCCCGGGACTCCGACCAGGAGGACGTGGCCGTTGGCCATCATCGCCGTCAGGATTCCGTCCACGATATGGTGTTGGCCCACGATACGCTGTTCCACGGCAGCGCGGAGCTCCTGGCCGATCTCACCTGCGCGGGTCAGGAGTTCTACGTCGCGGTTGGCGGTAGTGGCTTGGCTCATGAACGACCTGGAGGCTGGACGGGATATGAAGACGAGCCGGAACGAACCGCTCTGCCCAGGGCGGAGGGTCGAAAAAAGCGGATGCCGTCAGGCTGTCGTGGTGGGAACCTACGAACCGCCGAAGATAGGCGGCGCGTCATTTTCGGGTCAAGCACAGGCCCTCCCGGAAGGCCCGGTTCCGAGATTGCGAAAAAATTCACAAGCGTTACCTTTTTCCCGGGACGCGGAGGCCGTAGGGGTGCGTGCCGCAGCCACGGAGCGGGGCTTGATGCGAGGCGAGGGCAAGAAGGAAGCCCACAAGAAGGAAGCCCAATCGGGCGGTTCGTTCCGCGACCTCGGCCGCTACTCTGGCTACGGGATGGCGTGGGCGTTCACCACGCTCCTCGGTTTCTGGGTGGGGCTCGAATTGGACCAGTGGCTGGGGAGCGTACCCTGGCTTACCCTCCTCGGGGCTTTCGTCGGTGCCGCCTCGGGATTCTACACCCTCTACGTACGGTTCATCGTCGAGCCGGAGAGTAAAAAGGACAAGCAGGCATGAGACGCTCACTGCCCTTCGTCGTGACCGCCCTCTTGGTGGTGTCATCGGGCGTGTTGCTCTTTTGGCCCTTCCTTGGGGAGCCGGGCCGTGCGGCCGTCACCACAGCGGCGCTCTTCGTCCTTTTGACGCAGATCCCTCTCCACCTCGCCACCGCCGCCTGGCGTGAAAGCTCGGAGAAGTTCGTGCACGCTATCGTCACGGGCTTCGCGGCACGTCTGGCCACGATCGTTCTGGGCATCGTGTGGTTCGTGATCCCGGGTCGAGTCGAACCCGCTACCTTCCTCCTGGCCCTTGGGGGCCTCCTGGTGGCGACCCTGTTTGCCGAGTCGTTTCTCGAGCAGCGAACCCTACGTCGGGAAGAGGAGGTGACCGCCGGATGAGATTCCTCCCCCTTGCAGGGCAGGAACACGAAGCGGTTCAAGAGACGGCAGAGGGGGGACACGCCGAGGCTTTCGATCTCGGAGAGATGCTGTCCCACCACATCCTCAACGCCCGGGAGTACGAATTCCCCGGCTTCGTATGGCACATGCCCCAGATGGATCCGATCCACCTGGGGGGTATGACCATCGACTTCTCGCTCACGAAGCACACGTTTCTGATGCTCGTGGCCGCGGTCATCACGCTGGCCATCGGATTGGTCGTTGCACGCACCATCTCCCGGAGGCACGTCACGGCGGCGCCCTCCGGGTTCGCCAACGCGGTCGAGGCCATGGTGGTCTTCTTTCGCGACGATGTATGTAAGGGCAACATCGGCCACGGCTACGAGCGGTTCGCCCCGTTCATCCTCACGCTGTTCTTCTTCATCCTGACGATGAACCTCCTGGGCCTGATGCCCTGGGGCGGCACCCCCACCGGGAACATCTCGGTGACCGCAGCGCTAGCCATCATAACGTTCTTCGTGGTGGAGATTTCGGGCTTCTTCAAGCTCGGAGCCGCGGGCTATGCCCGGACGATCTTCTTCGTTCCGCCGGGAACTGAAGGCGTTTGGAAGCTGGTCATGCTGCTCGTGATGACCCCCGTGGAGTTTCTGAGCAAGCTCACGAAGCCCTTCGCGCTGGCGATCCGCCTGTTCGCGAACATGACGGCAGGGCACATGCTGATCTTCTCGCTGCTTGGGCTGATCTTCGTGTTCGGGAACATGGCGTATACCCGGTGGGTGGTTGCCGGAGCTTCGTTCGCCATGACTACGGCCATCATGATGCTGGAGCTTCTGGTCGCCTTCATCCAGGCATACATCTTCGCCATGCTCTCGGCCGTCTTCATCGGGCTGATGCAGCATGAGCACTAGGCTGAGGGAGCTTGAGGTCTGGAACGAGGCGTATGCTCGTGCTTCGATACCCATCTAGAGAGCCACAACGTACCACGCACCGCTGAGATCAACCGGGTTCATACCCTCTTCAACACAACGGAGAAACGATGCTGCACGCACTCATGGCCATGATTCAGGACGGCGCCGCCAACCTCGATCCCATCACGGCCAAGAACTACCTGGCGCTCCTTGGCGCGGGCATTGGAGCCGGACTGGCCGTCGTGGGCGCCGGGTTGGGCATCGGACGCATCGGCGACGGAGCCACTCAAGGCATCGCACGCCAGCCTGAAGCCTCTGGCGATATCCGGGGATTGGCCATTCTCCTCGCCGCCTTCGTGGAAGGCGCGGCACTGTTCGCCATCGTGGTGGCTGCCCTCTTCAAGTTCGTCGCCTGAGTCCGCACCGATAGGTCCGGGAGGCCGGGGAGACCCGTTCGGGATCCACGGCGCCCGCATGGAAGGATTGAGACGATGACAGCCAATACATGGAATGGTGTGGCCGGCACGCTGGCCCTCATCTCCGCGAGTCCCCTGGCACTGGCCGCTCAGGAGGATCACGGAGAGGGAGGCGGCTGGGACGCCCTGTTCAGCGTTGACGTGGGCCTGATGATCTGGACGGTGCTGGTCTTCGGGGTCCTCCTGTTCATCCTCGGGCGCTTCGCCTGGAGGCCGATGCTGACGGCCCTGGACGCCAGAGAGAAGGGGATCCAGGACGCCATCGACGAAGCCAACCGCCAGCGGGACGAGGCTCAACGCCTCATGGCGGAGCATCAGGCTCAGCTCGCGGACGGGCGCCGACAGGCCCAACAGCTCATGGCCGATGGCCGGGAAGCGGCCGAGCGCCTGCGGAAGGAGCTGGAAGAGAAGGCCCGGGCGGAGAGCGCGACGATTCTGGACAACGCCCGCCGGGAGATCGGCCGCGAGCGTGATGCCGCGGTGGAGACGGTGCGCCGGGAGGCGGTGGATCTGGCGTTGGCGGCGGCCGCACGGTTGGTGTCGGAGCGCCTGGACGGAGAGCGGGACCGGCAACTGATCAGCGGATACATCGAAGAGCTGGGGCGGGGCGGGGCCGAAGCGTGAGAGAAGAGACCGTCGCCCGGAACTACGCCGAGACGCTCTTCGAGCTGGCCAGTCGAAACGAGTCGGTTCCAGCCTTCGAAGCGGGCATCCAGGCGGTGGCCACGCTCATCGAAGAGAACGCCGACGTTCGGGAATTCATCGAGACTCCTCGCATCAGTTCGGCGGCCAAGAAGTCCGTCCTGGGGGCGACGTTCGAAGGCCGGATGCCCACGCTACTGGTCAATTTCGTCAAGGTGGTCATCGACAAGCGGCGGCAGCGCCTGCTCCGGAAGATTGCTGGGGAGTTCCAGAATCTCGTGGACGAGCACGCGGGTCGGACCCATGTCGAAGTCACGGTGGCCAGGCCCCTCAACGAGACCGAGTTGGAAGAAGTCGCCCGCGGCCTGTCGAGGGCCCTGGGGAAGACGGTCATCCCTAACCTCCATGTTCGGCCGGACATCCTCGGCGGGATCGTGGTGCGTACGGGCGACAGCATTTTCGACGGCTCGGTCCGTCGTCAGATCGAAAACATGCGAAGAACACTCCTAGCGGCGGAGCTCCCAGCCCCGGCCGCCGAATAGTCGAGGATAGACGAGGATCCATGTCCGATTCCCAGCTCAGGGCCAGCGAGATCAAGGGCGTCCTGCTCGCCGAGATCGAGAATTACGAGGAGAGCCTCCACGCCGAGGAGGTGGGAGAGGTGTTGGAGGTGAAGGACGGAGTGGCCCGTATCTACGGCCTCACCCGCGCCATGGCCTCAGAGATGTTGGAGATCACAGCCTCCGACAGCGGCGACGCGGTGACGGCCTTGGCCTTGAACCTGGAAGAGGACAACATCGGCGCCGTCATCATGGGGGATTGGACCGGACTCCATGAGGGCGATCAGGTCAAACGCACCGGCCGCGTCCTCGACGTTCCCGTCGGGGACGGCTACCTCGGCCGGGTGGTGAATCCACTCGGAGAGCCCGTGGACGGCGGTGGGCCCATCGAGACCTCCGAGCGGCGCCAGATCGACGTGGTGGCTCCGGGCATCGTCAAGCGGCAGCCGGTGGGGGAGCCTCTGCAGACAGGCATCAAGGCCATCGACTCGATGATTCCCATCGGCCGGGGACAGCGGGAGCTGATCATCGGGGACCGGGGGACCGGCAAGACGGCCAT
>JAHEKK010000388.1 GCA_024638395.1 Gemmatimonadota bacterium
GCTGATCCTGGTGGCTGCAGCCGCGCTCTTGTCGGCTGGAGCGCCGCTCCAGGCCCAGATTCCGGCTGACGCCCGGGCACGGGCGTTGATGGAGCAGGACCCGGAAGAAGTGAGGCGAGCCCTGGCCGAGTCGGGGCTGAGCCAGGCGGAGATCCGATCCCGGCTCGCGGCCGCCGGGATGTCGGCCACCCTTCTGGATGGATTCTTGGCATCCGCCGACTCAGGCATTCCCGCCCGAGTGGACAGCCAGGTCGCTGCAGCACTCCAGGCCCTGGAACTGGGCGGGTACGACGGCGACGGCCTCGCAGAGGTCCCCTTCGTCACCGGGATGCAGGACAGCATCCCGTCCGATTCGGTCGCTCCCTCCCCCGTATTCGGACTCGACGTGTTCCGCCGAGCCAGCTCCCAGTTTCAGCCGCTCCTCACCGGCCCTGCTCCGGATGACTACGAGCTCGGCCCTGGAGACGAGTTGGTCGTCGTGTTGACGGGAGACGTCGAGGTGGCGCATGAGCTGCAGGTCAACCGGGGAGGCTTCATCGTAATCCCCGAAGTGGGTCGCGTATCGGTAGCCAACCAGCCCATGCGCAGCGTACAGGGGTTGATCCGAAGGCGCCTTGCCGGGTCGTATTCGGGCGTCTCCGCCGGTACGACCACCGTGGACGTTACGCTGGCCAAGTTCGGTGTGAACCAGATCTACGTGACGGGAGAGATCGCGCAGCCAGGCGCTTACCAGCTCTCGTCCATCGCGACAGTGACGAACGCCCTCTACGCGGCGGGCGGCCCCACGGAGCTGGGCAGCCTTCGGGACGTGAGGGTGCGACGAAGGAGCGGTGAGGAGGTCTCCCTCGACCTCTATCCGTATCTGCTCTCGGGACGCGTGGATCAGGACGTCATCCTCCGCCAGGGCGACGTGGTCTTCGTTCCGCTGCGGGGCCGACGGGTCCGTGTCGCCGGAGCGGTCCACCGGCCGGCGGAATACGAATTGACGGAGGGGGAGGATCTCAAGCGTCTCCTCGAGGTTTCCGGGGGATTCGCGGCGGACGCGAGACGGGACCGGGTGACGGTCCATCGCGTACTTCTCCCCGGCGAGGCCCGTGGCGGTGCGCCGAGGGCCGCCATCGACCTCGAACTGCCACCTGCAAACGACCGCGACCTCGCGGCGCTGCCGTCCATCGGGGGCGTGGTCGTACCGGCGGTGGGCCTTCAGGACGGCGACTCGGTCGTGGTTGACCGCGTTCCGGACGTGACGGAGGGACTCTATGTGACCGTCGGCGGCCTGGTCGAGGGGCCAGGCCAGTTTCCCTGGCGACCCGGCATGACCCTCCTCGACCTGATACTCCTGGCCCGTGGTCCTCTCATCGGCGCCGACCTCCGGCATGCCGAGGTGTCACGGCTTCCCGAAGACCGCACAGGCGGCGCGCTCGCGACCATCCACAGAGTCCCCCTGGATCAACGGGCGCTGTCCACCAACGAGCTTCTTTCCGGAGGCGGTGGGGGTGGGGCCATCGGCGCCGAACTGCCCGACGAGGGGTCGATCCCCGACTTCTATCTCCAGCCTTTCGACGACGTCCGCATCCTACGGCTTCCGGACTTCGAGATGCAGCGGACCGTATTCGTGGCCGGGGAGGTGCCCGTCCCGGGCCGGTACGCCCTGGAGACCCGCCACGACAGGGTCACCGACGTGCTCACCCGGGCCGGGGGACTCCTTCCTTCGGCCTACGCGCCTGGCGCAAGGCTCATCCGGAGCCAGGGCAATCTCGGGAGCATCAATCTGGACCTGGCCAGCGCACTCAAGGATCCGTCTCGGGAACACAACCTGGCACTGGAGCCCGGAGACTCGCTGTTCATTCCCGTCTACTCCCCGACCGTGACGGTGCGAGGGGCCGTGAACTCCCCGGTGACCGTGCTCTTCGAAGAGGGCAAGGGCGTCGACTACTACGTCGAGAACGCCGGGGGCTTCCGACATGACGCCGACCAGGACCGCCTCTCGGTACGATACGCCAACGGACAGGCCGAAACCCGCTCGAGCTTCATGTTCTGGTCCAGCGATCCCAGGCCCCGGCCGGGTAGCACCATCAACATTCCCATGAAGGATCCGGAAGACCGGGTCGATGTACGAGGACTCGTGGCCGACATCGTAGCGATCGTCGGGTCGGTAACGACGCTCGTGATCGTGGCAAGCCGATAAGAGGGGCCACCCAGCACGTCGGGTCGTGGCCGAGAGACGCTCGCCCATGCAGCGGCCGACCCGCTGGCAACAAGGCCCTTTCCAGGCCGAACTTCCTTGACGCCTACCCCCCCACCCCGCATCGTCACGCCAGGGTCGGGTCGGGTGGGCTCGGTGGGTTGCCGGATAGCCCCTCGGCCCTCACGCGCGAGGAAGCCGATCATGCCGGAACCAACACGTCCACTTTATTCGGGGCCGATCCTGATCGTCCCCGCGGTGCTCCTCTTCGGACTTGCGGTCGTTGAGAAGAGTCTGAATCTGGTCGGCGGAAGCATCCCTGTCCTCGACGTCTTCCCCCGGCAACTCCTCGAATGGGCCGTGGTGCTCCTGGTCTTCGAGATCGCCTTCACCCTGCGCCAGACCCTGGAGTATCTGACGGAGGCGCGTCGGAGCGGATGGGGCGAGCGCGGGTGAGGTCCAGCTGAAGCCCTGGATCCTCGGGGCGCTTGCCCTGGGCACGGCCGGGTGCGCGACGGGCTCTCTCCCGATGAATCCGTCCCCGGAGGCATCCGCAAGCACGGGCGCGTGGATACAGCTGTTCAACGGGCAGGATCTGTCCGGATGGACCCCCAAGATCAGGGGTCTCGCCGGCGGCGAAGATCCCTTCGAGACCTTCCGTGTCGAAGACGGACTGCTCGTCGTGTCCTATGAAGGCTACGAGGCGTTCGACGACCGGTTCGGCCACCTCTTCTACGAACGGCCCTTCCGCTCCTACCGCCTCCGTGTGGAGTACCGATTCATCGGCGATCAACTGGTGGGCGGTCCCGAGTGGGCCTATCGGAACAGTGGCGTCATGTTCCATTCCCAGGGCCCCGCCACAATGGGGACCGATCAGGATTTCCCCATTTCCCTGGAAGCCCAGTTTCTGGGAGGGAATGGACGAGACCCCCGCCCGACGGCGAACCTTTGCACGCCCGGCACTCACGTGGAGATGAAGGGCGACCTGGTGACGCGGCACTGCGTTGTCGCCGAGGGTCCGACGGTCCACGGAGACCAGTGGGTCACGGTGGAGATCGAGGTGCACGGCGACCGCCTGGTCCGACACATCGTGAACGGAACCATCGTCCTCGAATACGGCGCGCCGGTCGTAGGCGGCTCCGAGGTTTCGGGATTTCTGCCCCAGGCCAAGCGAGACGGGACCCCGCTCGGTTCGGGGTTTCTGGCCCTTCAGAGCGAGAGTCACCCGATCCAGTTCAGACGCGTCGAACTCCTGCTTCTGGAGGGCAATTGACATGACCCCCATGGATCGAAGGACCGCCCTTCGAACGCTGATCGCCCTGACCGGGCTCCAGGCCCTGACGCCCGAGGACCGAATCCGGGCCGTGGAAGCGAGGCGAGCGCTCGCGTGCCTGACCAAGGACGCGTCCCACGTCCCCATTGTCCTGACGCCTCATGAGCTCGAGCTGGTGGGGGCGGTAGCCGACATCATCCTTCCCAGAACGGAATCGCCTGGCGCGACGGACGTGGGCGTGCCGGCGTTCATCGACCTCATGGTCGCCGAGTGGCTGGACGCTGAGCAATCCGGAACGTTCAGGAACGGGCTCGAAGCGCTGGACGAATCGGCCAACGCCCGGTTCGGACGGCCCTTCCTGGCCGCTGACGCTGCACAGCGGGAGACCCTGATCTCCGAGTTGGACTCCGGGTTGGCGACCCCCCTTCCCGACGGTGCGTCACCCGACTTCTACCGGTGGATGAAACGGCTGACCCTGACCGGCTACTTCACATCCGAGGACGGTGCTTCGTTGACCGGGTACCGAATCATCCCGGGGGCATACGAAGGATGCGTCGTGGCGGGAGGCGATCGATGAACGACTTCGACGCGATCGTCATCGGATCGGGCATCACGGGAGGCTGGGCCGCAAAGGAGCTCACCGAGGCCGGCCTCCGGACTCTGGTCCTGGAGGCAGGTCCCGACATCGTCCCGGAGCGGGACTACACCGAGCACGTACCGGTGTGGGACATGAAATACCGGGGTTGGGGAAACCGTCGCGACCTGGAAGCCCGCCAGGCCGTCCAGAAGGAATGCTACGCC
>JAHEKK010000389.1 GCA_024638395.1 Gemmatimonadota bacterium
GCGCTCAACCACGTGTCGAATCCCGACGACTTCGCGCTGCGCTTCCGCGGCATCGGCTCCACGTCGGACGGGAACTGGCCCGTCAGGAGGGTCGCCCGATTGGGAGAGCAAAGAGGCACGGCGTGAAAGGAGTTCGCGAAGTGGGCGCCCTCGGCGGCGAGCCGATCGATGTTGGGGGTTTCGAGATAGGGGTGTCCGGCAGCCCCTAGCTCGTCCCACCGGAGGTCGTCGACGATCACCACGAGCACGTTGGGCTGCGGCTCGGCGTCCCGCGTATCGGCCGGCGGCGTCTCGCCGGCGTCCACAGGGGGGACATCTCGAGTGCCCCGCTCATCGCCGCCACACCCGGACCCGACCAGGGCCGTGAACATCGACAGGAACAGGAGGCTACGGTACATGGGACTCATCTCCGTGGGTGGACCGGTGTCACTTGGTTGGCGAGCATCCCGTGGAGTGTCGCCGGCGCCAGAGAGCAGACCTCGAGGAACGTTGCGGAACCCCTCTCCCGGAAGAAGGCCTCGACCCGCTCCAGATGCTCCTCCTCTACGGGATCGAACACGCCGAGACCGAACACCTGGGTACAGGGGGATTCGGGTCCGTCAAAGAGGACCCTCGCACCCGCCACCTCGATCCACGAGGCGCCTGCCTCGGGATCCACCCGGGCCCTCGCCTCCACGAACTCGGTGTTGCCCGCCGCCTCGGCGCCTTCGAGGCGTCGGGCGAGATCCTGGTCGGAGTGGAGGACGAAAACCATGACCGCTCGTCGATTGAGGCGGTTCGGGGACCGATAGGCTCCCGCCGTGGCGGGTCGAGGCGGGAAGATACGTCCTCCGTGCTATTCTATCACGAGCAAGAAACCAGACGCGGAAGAGAGAAGGCGAATGCAGACCCTGGCGGAAACACTCAAGGACATCCGGGAAAGGGGTGAAGAGAAGCGACCTCCCGAGTGGACGGCCGTCATGAAGGAGGCGACTGCCGCGCTGCAGGCCTCCGGCATCACGGACGGAATCCCCAAACGGGGTGACGAGGCTCCTCTTTTTGCCCGCCCCGACCTGCAAGGCAGCACGGTGAGGCTCTCGGCACTGCTTCGGAGCGGGCCCGCCATCGTGTCGTTCTTCCGCGGTCGCTGGTGACCCTATTGCCGCGCGGAGCAGGCTGCTCTCCAGACCCTCTGGCCCCAAATCCTCGAGCGTGGCGCCACACTCGTCACCCTCTCGCCCCAGCTTCAGGACTTCTCACGCCTCTGGGCAGAGGAAGACGGGATCGAGTTTCCGGTTCTGAGCGACCTCGGAAACGGCGTCGCCCGGACCTACGGACTCACTTTTCGCCTTCCGGATCCTCTCATGGAGCTGTACCGGGACAACCTCAAGATCGATCTGACCCGGTTCAACGGTGACGATTCCTGGGAGTTGGCGGTGCCCGCCACCTATGTGATCGAGCCCGGGGGTAGCGTGGTCTACTGTTCGGCAGACGCCGACTACACACGGCGCCCTGAACCGGATGATCTCCTGACCGTTCTCGACGACCTGTAAGGCGGCGACGGGTTCACCGCTCGAGCTTTTTCCGGAGCGACCGGGTCCTCGCCCGCGACAGAAAGCAGTGCCTTTCCACTGAACGCCCCGCCGATGCCTCGACCCTCACTCGCGGAACGTGAAGGTCGGCAGCTTGAGGCCCCAGAGGATGGCCGCGCCCCGGATGGCCACGATGCACCCGGCACCCGCGATGCCGGCGACCTCCGGATTGACCCCCGCCCCCTGGAGCGCCAGGTACAGTGCTGTTCCGGCGATGGCGGCCGAAGCGTAGAGCTCTCCACGGCGGAGGACCATGGGAACATCATTCGTCAGGACGTCCCGAACGACGCCGCCGGCCGAGCCGGTGATGGTCCCCATGAGGATGACCACGATGCCGGTATGCCCTGAGACTTCGGCGACCTGCGCGCCGCCGATGGCGAACAGGCCCAATCCCAGGGCGTCAGCGATGGCCAGGGCATTGGCGGGCGGTCGGCGGAAGCGCGTCCACGCCATGGTGGCCAGGGCGGCGCCGACGATCACGTACAGGTAGATCGCGTCGTCGATCCAGAAGACGCTGCCGCGGCCCAGTAGAACGTCCCGGATCGTGCCACCGCCGATCGCCGTGACGGCCGCGATTACCAGGACTCCCAGGAGGTCGAAATTCTTGCGGCCCGCCGCCAGCGTGCCACTGGCCGCGAACACCGCTACGCCGAGAAGGTCCAGAACCCGCAGGATCACCGACTGTCCTGCAGGCCGGGTCCGAGCTCGCCGCGCATCATGGCCTCGATCCCCGCCGCCGATCGCGGCAGACCCTGGCTGAGGACCTTCACACCTTGTGCTGTGATGAGGATCATGTCTTCCAGGTAGAAGGTGTCCTCACCCGCCGCGACCATGGGCTCGTAGGCGACGACGGCGCCTTCCTCGAGGATCATGGCCGCATCCTCGCCGCTCTCGATCCCGACGCCGTGGATGTGCCAGATCCCTTCGCCGCCCTCGAGAATGGTCTGCGCGGCGAGGCGACCCTGGTCGGTCCGGAGGGACGGAACGCCCGCTTGCACCGCGGCCGTGCTGGCTTCCCTCACCGCGAGGATCGGCACTCCGTGAGACATGGCCGCGAGTCCCGCCTCGTAACCGGCCACGACCAGGTTCCACGCTTCGGCCTGGCCTTCGGTGAAGGTCCCGGACACGGGCAGGGTACGCCCCACGTCGGCGCCGTATCCGAAGCCGGCACAGCCGATGTCCACCCGGATTACCTCGCCTTCCCGCATCACCCGGTCCAATTGGCTGTACCGGAAGAACGCCTGCACCAGCCGGTCGAGTCGAGCATTCGGCCCGGACATGATCCACGGCCAGAAGGAAGGGCCCTCGCCGCCCCCTTCGATACAGGACCCGACGACCACCGCCTCGGCCTGCCGCTGCCGCATCCCGGGCTCGATCACCCGCGCCACGTCCGCGAGCGCTGCCGCCGTATTGGCGGCGTTCGCCCGGAGGACGGCTGCTTCGGCGGGTGACTTTCGCCACCGGAGGCCGTGGATCGCCTCCTTGGCGGATCTGAAGGCGGCCCCAGGGAAGCGCTCTTCGAGGGCGGAGGCCCAGAGGGAAAGGGCGCCCGTAGTCGCGGAGAACCCGGGAGGCACGCCGGGTGGCTCGGGCCTCCTCGCCTCGTCTACATAGACGACGGCCCCCTCCGCGGCCAACCGCTCGTCTACCCATGCTCCGAAGTGTTCCCACGGATGGACGGCATCCATGCCCAGGCCCCGTGCGGTGTCGTCGTTGGCCGCCGGTACCAGACCCGGTACCGGGAACCCGAAGGACTCCGGGGCCGGGGGGAGAAAGAGGATGGCCTGGGAGGCAGGGCCGTCGAGGGCGAGGATGGCGCCCGTCAGGTCGCCGACTCCGGTGAAGTAGTAGAACGAGGGGTCCTGGACGAAGCCCCACTCCGCCTCGGTCTTCGGGGCCGGACGGGCGTGAAGCAGGGTGATGCCGTCGGGGAGCGCCGCACGGAGCCGTTCACGGCGACTCGCGAACTCGGCGGCGGGTATCTGGGCGGCTGCGGGTGGTGCGGCGCCGGAGTCTTCGCCCGACGCCGGCCCCGGGTTGCCCGTTCCCTCACAGCCTATCGTCCAGAGCAGGAGCCCCACGCCTCCGGCCAGTGCGACTCTACGGGTGACAAGGGCGGGCTTGGGCATGGTGGAGCTCACTGCCAGAGGACTGCCAGGACGACGACACCCATCAGGCTCATCGTCAGGAGCGTGAGATAGAGCAGGCCCACACCGATCCCCTTCAGGACCGACGGCAGCCACCGCTGACCGTAGAACCTCCGGATCCCGCCAAACAGGTGGATGGGAATCCCGAGCATGACGGCGGCACCGACTTGCTCCGTGCCGGGAGCGGGGACGGCCGAGACGAGCCTGGCCGCGGCGATCGCGAAGAAGACCACCGTGTGGAAGTTCACGGAGAAGATGAGGTGGTGGACGTAGAGGCGGCGGGGCCAGAATGCCTTGAGTAGCAGCGCAAATACCGGCAATAGGAGGAACATGAGCTGCGCCAGGCGGTTCAGAAATGAAAGGGTGAAGGCTTCCGGGTCCTCCGACGCGCGCTCCGCCCCCTGAGTCATCCTTTGGTTGAAGGTCGTCTCCCCGGAGGCCGCCACCGTGTCCTCCGCCCGAGCGTCTTCCGGGATCGGGTCCGTCACGGCGCTGCCGTCTCCTTCGACGGTCGTGGTGTCTGCACCCGGATCCCCGC
>JAHEKK010000014.1 GCA_024638395.1 Gemmatimonadota bacterium
CTCGTGCTGTCCCTGGCCGTCGTCAGCCTGTGGATCTCCGACTTCGGCATCATCCTCACGACCCTTCCGGGTCCGGCGGCGCTGTTGGCGGTGCTCGGGGTCTTCTGGAGTCGCCGGCTAGGTCCCGCTGCGGCTGTGGGCGGCCTCCTCCCGTTGGCTCTCTTCCTCCTGATTCAATTGTCGCCGGGCATGCTTCGACCCGTCGGTGCCGAGGCCTCAGCCGCTGCGGCGACCACGCGACTCGAGGAGTGGAGCCGAAACGAGCTCCTGCTGTTGGAGCGGGGCGATCCGGAGCTCCTGGGCCTCATCGGCGAAAGCCGGAGCGAGGCGTTGGCCGTGATGCGCGAGACCATGCGGTCGTACACCCGTGGAAACTGGACCGGAAAGGGCTTCCTCAAGGGCCGCGTGTCCGCCGAGATCAGGGGCACGGCGTCCAGAGAGCACGCTTCCGGGGCGTTGGTCGCGAGCCAATGGGGACTCCTGGGATCGGCGGGGCTCGTTGCCATGTTGGTGGCGATGCTGCTCCCCTACGCTCGGCAGATTCCCGTTGGCGGCGGCCGGCCCTCTGGTCTCGCGGGTGTCAGGGCCGGCCGGGTGCTGCCGGTAGGGTTCGCCCTCGGGCTCGTGGGAGTCGTGCTGCCCTCTCCGGCGAGCCTGGCGTGGGTGCTGGCATGGACGGCCATGGCGGCGTGGGTTGCTCTCTGGCCCCTGCTGCCGGCGGGCCGGGGCCGTGGGTCTGGGGGACTGTGGGCCGGGGGTCCCGGGAGCTCCGCCCAGGAGGGGACGGCGAGGTACGGCGAGGAGGCGTCCTGGGAGGGCGAGGCCGACCCGCCTCATTCGTCGGCCGATCTGGGTTGGATCGTCGGTGCCACCGCGGTGGCGAGTCTCGTCGGCGCGGGACTCTACATGGTCCTGGCCAACTACGGGCTCGTCCTGTTCACGGGGAAGAACGTGTACCTCCTGGGCCTGGACTCCGTCGGCGATACCCTCGAAGCGCTGGCCCTCCTCGGTCTCGGTGCCGTGGGTCTCGGCCTGGCGTCCGGCTCCGCCGTCTCCTCGGGACGGCGATTGGGAGACGGGAGCGTTGCACTCGAGCCTGTAGGGCTGCGTCAAGAATGGAGGAGGGTGGGGTGATCGGACACGACGAGACGAGGGGACACCGGATGGCCGGATGGCTTGCGATCCTCCTGATCGGGTTTCTCTTCGCCGCGACATCGGGGGCGGAGCCGGCCGGGTTCTGGGCGCCACGAGGCTTCGTGGCGCGGGCGAACGGGCTGATCCAGAACGGCGGGCTGACCCTTCGCTGCGGCGTGCAGGATTCCATCATTCCCAGCTTCCCCGCCGGATCTGCCGAGGAGCGATTCTACCGGTCCAGCTATCTCAGGGCCGACGTGCGCCGATTCAATCAAGATCCGACGGCGGCTCGTTCGCCCTTCCTCGTTGAGGGGTGCGAGCTCCGAGGTGTCGATCCGTTCTACCACCGCATCGACCTTCCCTACAACCGCATTCCCCGCTGGACCGGCACCCTCCGGTTCGGCCACGCGGACCGGAGCGCCACGCTTCGAGGGGGCCGCAACCAGGAGTTGAGGGTCTACCACCCTGGCGAGGGGTCCGGTGTCCCGGCGAGCCTTCGGGCCCGTACCGGACTGGCGGATCTGGCGGCGGGGACGGAATTCCTTCGGGTCCAGGTGCCAGGGAGCCAGGAGGTGGCCGCCGACTTCTTCTTCGTGGGCAGTGACCCGGTAATGGCCGACCGTCGTGACGTGGGCGCCACCACCCGCCTTCGTCTGGACGGCTTCCACCTTCCCCCGGGACGGCAGGTCCGCCTCCGCACCGGAGACTGGATCCAACTCGCCCAGGGCGAGGATCTGGTGACGTATCAGATCCGTGGCGTCGATCAAGCAGAGGTGATCTCGAGGGGAAGCCGCGGCGGCGGCCGCACGACTCAGGTTCCTGGCCTTGCCCCCTTCGCGACGTCCCTGGCGCAGGCCATGGAAGCCGGACTGCAGTCGGTGCCTTCGGCCCAGGACGGAGGACCGGGTTCCGATGTCGACGTTCGTCTTACACTGGACCGAGAGCTGGAATTGGTCACCGGCCAGGTGCTTCGCGCATGGTGCCGGGAGCGAGCACTGCCGGACCGGCCCCGGGCCGCGTCCGCCCTCGTCATGGACGCGTTCTCGGGACGGGTCCAGGCCATGCCCACATGCCCGGGCGAGGTGGACCTGGCGTCCTTCCCTCAGGTGCCCGCGCGGGTCCGGTCCAGGCTACTGCGCAACCAGAACTTGATCGCGCACCCCGTGGGCTCGGCCGCCAAGCCCTTCTGGGCGGCCGCCATCGGAACGGCCTCCCCCGGACTTCTGGACCTGGAGATCCCGTCCCACACGGATCCGGAGACCCACGAGGTCCTGGGCTGTCCCCTGTCTGCACCCTATGCCACGGCGACCCACGGCGAATGGGAAGGCCTCGAGTCGTTCATCCAATCGTCCTGCAACCGGTATCTCGTCGACCTGGCCACCGCGTCCTTGCTGATGAATGAGAGAGGGGGCGACTGCCCCCAGGGGAGTGTGTCGTGCCTTCCGGCCGTGGCCCCGGGAGAGGAAGTCCGGGGCCGCTTCTGCGACAGACTCGTGAACCTCACCCTCGAAGAGGGCTTGTCGGTCACCGGGGACCACTGCGGCGACCTGCGACTCATCGATGCCAGTTTCCGTCCGGCCACGAACCTGGAGGCAATCGGGGGAATCGCGGCCTATCGGGATCGGGCGCCTCTGTTGGCGTCTGGAGCAGGGCTGGATCAGGCCTACCGCGCCGGACGGTACCGGTTGGACGTCTGGCGGGATCCCGTCGAGGCACTCCGGGCAGCCGGTGACACCTCGGACCCCACCAGGACGGCCCTACGCTTCGCCGCCGTAGCTCCGGAAGTGACCAACCTGGCCCTCAATACCGTCGAGGACCTCAGGACCGATTGGGTAAACCTGTTGCTCGGCGGCGAGAACTCCCGGTGGTCCAATTTCCAGTTGGCCGAGGCGACGGCACGCCTGATGACCGGCCGCGACGTGCGGGGGCGGTTGGTGGAAGAGGTGGGGGATCTGGATCCCGGCGAGGCCGGTGCCTGGCCCATGCCGGCAGGGGAGGAGACGGCCGTGCTGGGCCCCGAACTCCTTCACGGCGGAGCGCGGCGGCGGGTCCTCCATGCCATGGAGCGCGTCCTGGAGCCAGGGGGCACCGCGGCACGTCTGGGGCCGGCCGCCGTCAGGCTGGCAGAGAGGATCGCCGCAGTCGACGGGAGCGAGGGCTACGAGGTGCGGTTCTTCGCCAAGACCGGCACGCCGGCAGTCTCTCCCGCAGGGGCGCCCACGGACGGACGCGAGGGATCCGTGTTGATCCTCGGGATTCTCATACTGCCCCCGGGGGCGGAAGAGGCGGCTCGGCGCGACGACGAGTGGGTCTCCGCCTGCGCGTTGGATCCGGGTCTCCGGAGGCGCATTCTGAGCGTGCCCGCGGCGCCCTGGTTGGATCCTGAGCGGGCCCTGGCCGTGACCCTCGCCGTCTTTCTCGACGATCAGGATCCGGAGGGTAGCGATCGATCCGCTGCGGCACTGGGTGTCGAGCTCCTCGATCCCCTCGGGGATCACCTCGCGGAGGCCCTCAGGGAGCGGCTTCGGCGTCGCTAGTGAGGCCGGGCGGGCCTCAGACTCAGTCCGCGATACGGATCCGCCGGTCCTGGAGACGCAGGAGGTAGGTGCCCTCCTCGCCCGGGCGGAACGACGTCACGATCACCCGGTAGGCTCCGTCCTCCACGAGGCGTGCCTGGATACGGGCCGCCGGCGTCGGGCCCCAATCGTCGTTGCGGAGGACCTTCCCGGACGGGGAGATGATCGCCAGGTAGGGGTCGAAATCGTCCGATACGAGATCGATGAGCACCGGGTCCCCGGCTTTCCCCACGAAGGTGTAGAGGTCCCGGAACTCACCCGCACGGAGCCTGCCGTCGCCCTTCCTGAGCCGGCCAACCTCGAGGGCGCCGTAGTTGATGGGCTTGGCGTACTCGCTGGACTTCTCGCCGGCGCTCTCGATTTCGACGGGCTGGGACCGCACCTGAGCCGACGAGGGGAGGGGTGCGAGGCAGGCGCCAAGCGCCAAAGCGGCGAAAAGGGAGAGAGAATCCGACGACTTCATACTGCACCTCTGGCATGACCCGACCTCTATAGGTATCGACAGCCAGGGGCCGACCCCTTGAATCAAGCCCCACCGGGGCTCTCCGGAGAGGCCGGGGGTCCGATCTCGTCAGCGTACCCCGAAGTAGCCGTCGATGCGGAGGATGCGTCCGTCGGCGTCGAGAACGCCGCTGTCCCGCCCGAAGGCCACTACGGAGCCATCGCTTCCGGTGATCTCCCATGGGAAAGTGAGGTACGCACCCGTCTGGCCCACGGGTCCGGAGCGTCGGATGGATGAGCCCGGGAGGCCCGCCTGGTAGCGGCCGATGTGGGCCGTGAGCTCTTCCAGGCCCTGGAGGTGCGCCGTGGGATCCCGGTATTGGCCCGCCGGGGCCCAGACCCGGGCAAGCGCCTGTCGTCGGATTGCCGGATCCGGCTCGTTCCAGGCGTCGACGTAGACGTCGACCCGTTCCGCGATGTCCTCGGGGGGTGGGACCTCCGCCGGATCCACGGAGAGCCCGGGGATCGTCCCCGACGTCATCAGGCTCTCGAGGAGGTCCGGGTGGCGGGGCAGATCCGCCGTGAGGTTTCTCGAGCCCTGAGCCGTCACCAGGACCATGTCTTCGGTGAAGACGGAGATCTCCTCGTCGTGATTGTAGTACCACGGCTCCACCGTGAAGATCATTCCCGGCTCGAGGGGCTGGTCGGTGAGGACCGGGTCACCGGTCGAAAGCCCGAGATGGTGGCCGAAGAACAGGCCCACCTGCATGTACTCCCTGGCGTCCGGCGGGATGGCCCGATGCGCCACGTCTTGCAGCTCCGCCAGGGTCACTCCAGGCCGTACTGCGTTGATGATGCTGTCGGAAACAGCGACCTCCATGGCCAGGACCTCCCGTTGTCGGTCCGAGAACCGGCCCGAGACCGGGAAGGTACGTCCGACGTCGCTGACGTAGCCGTCCAGCTCACACCCCACGTCGAAGATGACGAGGTCACCGATGGCCATCGCCCGGTTCCGGCGGTCGTAGTGGGAGGCGAGTACTCGCCACGGCCAGAGGGAGTTGGGACCGGACTTGATGATGGGAAAGAACGGGGGTCGCTGGCTTCCATCGGCTCGGCACGCCTCGAGGAAGGCGCCCTCCAGTTGCCGCTCGGAGACACCTGGAGCCACCGTTCGGCTGGCTTTCACGATGGCTCGGGCGGTGATCCTCGCAGCTTGCTCCATGGTCCAGATCTCTTCCTCGCCCTTCACGGCCCGGACTGCGGCCATGAGGGGAAAGCCGCTCTGCACGCGGGCCGCCCCCAGACGGTCGAGAAGGTGGCGGGTGGATCCGGCCACTTCGGACTCCGATGCGTACAGGCTCCGGGGGGCTCCGGGGAGCTCCCGGTCGTCGCCCAGGGCGACGTAGATGAGTAGACCCGCCTCGGCGATTGAGTCCAGGTATGCGTCCGCCTCCCCGAACTCCCTCACGTTGCCGGCCCCCATCCAACGCACGACGGCAGGATCCCCCGCCAGGGGACGGCCGGGGAAGTCGTTCGGCCGACTGGGGTTTTCGAATCGAGCATCCCGTAGGGGCGTGAAGAGGACTCCGCTCCGGGCCGGTCCGCCGATCACCACCAATGAAGTGGGAAGCTCGAGACCCACCAGGTAGCTGAAGTCGTCCTGTTGACGGTACGTGTCGCCGTGGCTCAGCCCGTGCCCCGAGAAGGCGATCAGGACTCCGGGTCCTGGGTTCAACGCCTCCGCCACCCTGACCCGCCGGGCTTCGTAGACCTCTTTGGCGAAAGGTGGCTCATCCCAATCGAAGAGGCGTTGCTCCGGCGTTTGCGCCCTCGCCGACGTCGGCAGGAGCGAGGTGATCAGGACGAGGATCAACGGACCCCCCTGTTTCATCATGCGGACCATCGTGCGTCCTCCATCAAGCGGCGTATCTCGATCGCGTCACGGCGATGGACCTGCCGCGGCACATCCCGACCCGGTGCCCTGACGTCGTCGAGAAGAGTACGGACAGAGCCCACGACCGGAGAGGCAACGGTCCGTTCGACGACCGCCCACGCCAGCTCAACGTGCACGGACGCCCTTCCCCTGAACGCGGTGTGTCGGTTTCGTACTGCGGGCTGGCTGTCCTCCATCACCGGGTCAAGGCTATCCATGACACCCCTTCTGTGGCTCCTGATCATCGTTGCGGCGGTCCTGCTCCTGGTCATCGTGTATGACCTGACCCAGAAGAAGCACGCCATCCTGCGCAATTTCCCCATCATAGGTCACTTCCGGTATCTCCTCGAAGCGGTGGGGCCGGAACTCCGCCAGTACATCGTCACGAGCAACAACGAAGAACGCCCTTTCTCCCGGGACCAGCGCCGATGGGTCTATGCTTCGGCCAAACGGGAGAACACCTACTTCGGCTTCGGGACAGACGAGAAGGTCGAGCTGGAGCCCAACTTCCTCGTCATAAAGCATGCGGCGTTCGCGCCGGAACAGGACCCCTCCGGAAGTCCCACCGCGCCTTCTCGCCGCTATGTGTTCCCCGTGGTGGACAGTAGCGGGTATGGGGTGCCCTGCGCGAAGGTGCTGGGGGGACATCGTGGACGTGCCGGAGCCTTCCGGCCCGAGTCCGTCGTCCACGTCTCCGGAATGAGCTATGGATCCCTCAGCGCCCCCGCCGTGGAGGCTCTCAACCGGGGAGCCGCTCTCGCGGGGTGCCTGCACAATACGGGAGAGGGGGGCGTGTCCCCCTACCACAAGAAGGGCGGTGAACTCATCTGGCAGATCGGTACCGGGTACTTCGGGTGTCGGGCCGACGACGGTGGCTTCAGCAAGGAGCGCTTTCTCGACACGCTGGCCCAGGCACCGATTCGGGCCGTGGAACTCAAGATGAGCCAGGGGGCGAAACCGGGACTCGGAGGAATGCTTCCGGGGGCCAAGGTCACCACCGAAATCGCCACGATCCGCGGCGTCCCGCGGGGTAAGGACGTGATCAGCCCGTCACACCACACCGCGTTCTCCAGCGTCGACGAGCTGCTCGACTTCGTGGAGGAGCTGGGCCAGGAGACCGGACTCCCCATCGGGATCAAATCCGCCGTGGGCGAAAGCCGGTTCTGGAGGGATCTGGCCGTGGAGATGGCGAAGGGAGGCCGGGGCGTGGACTTCATTGCCATCGACGGCGGAGAGGGCGGCACCGGGGCGGCCCCCCTCGCCTTCTCGGATCACGTGGCCCTCCCCTTCAAGTTGGCCTTCACGCGGGTCTACCGGATCTTCGCCGAGGAAGGCGTCGCCGAGCAGGTGGTCTGGATCGGATCTGGAAAGCTCGGCTTCCCGGAAACGGCCGTTCTCGCCTTCTCCTTCGGATGTGACCTCATCGCCGTGGGCCGGGAGGCGATGATGGCCGTGGGGTGCATTCAGGCCCAGCGTTGCCATTCCGGCCACTGTCCGACAGGCGTGGCGACCCAGAGCCGTTGGCTGATGCGAGGCCTCGACCCGACGTCCAAGGCAGCGCGACTGGCGAACTACGTGGTGGCGCTCCGGAAAGAGCTCCTCCTGTTGAGCCGTGCCTGCGGGGTCGCGCATCCGGGGCTCGTGAGCGGCGATCACATCGAAATCCTCGACGATCATTTCGGCTCGAAGGAGCTATGGGAGGTCTTCGGATACGAGAAGGGTTGGGGTCTTCCGGGGCCCGAGGATCGGGACGCCATCCGCGCCCTGATGGCCGGAGCCGTGCCCAGCCACTGACGCGGAATGCGGCGTGGGTCCGCTCTCACGCCGGGCGCTTCTCCTGGGACTACTGAGGCCACTGGCGGGCCCAGGCCGGTGCAGGATGGGGGTCGGGCTCGAGGGGGTTGAAGTCGTGAATCGTCCTCTCCGTGGTGTCGACGTCGGACCACTGGGCCGTGCGGATGGCTCCCCGCCTCGAGTACACCAGCCGGGGTCCATGGCCGTCCGGCTGGGCCGTATCGAAGTCCGCCCACTCCACACCGTCCAGGGGCAGGAGATCTTCCCCGGTTTCCAACCAGTACGTCGACCAGTAGGGATCGCCGTATCTGGAGGGATCCCAGTCCTCTACCTGCTGGAAGAGGGTGACGTCCCCGGACGGGTGGGGTTTCGACCAGACCTCCCGCTCTCCGACCCTCTGATGGGTACGCGGGTGGAAGCCTCGTTCCTGCAGGGCCCAGCCGTGGGCCAGGAATCGGGCCTCCCATGGCGCGGTATCGCCCCCGATATGCCGAATCCGGAGGGGGGGCGACTGGAAGTCGGGGTGGACCTCTAGGGTGCAGGTGGCGTCGAGGCGCAGATCCCTGTTCGACTCGAATGCGCCGCCCCCGTACCAGCTGCCCACGTTCTCCCACACCCCCAGGGCCGAGAGCCACGGTGGGCGGGAAAGAGCCGTCCATGCCTCGCCGTAGGGGCCGTCCAGCTTGCCGTGTCGTGCGGCGAAGTACACGAAGAGCCGGCCGTCCGGGGACAGGTCGCAGCGGCGGCCATAGATGCGTCCCCGGAACCACTGGCCGTGCTCGACGCGGTCCTGCTCCCGGTCCCACAAGGAGAGGTGTGCCCAATCCGTGGGGCCCCGCCTGAGGACCGCCCCCACCGGCGCCTCCAGCGCCAGGAACACCGACAACCGACACGGGTTGGCGGGCCCCGATCCCCCTCGGGCGTCTTCTCCGTCCCGCATGTTTCCCTCCTCTTCGACTTCGCGGGGGCTCCCCGCCCGGCTCCACTCCGCGTCCCGACCAAGGACCTCGGGGGCCGCCCTCGAAAGAGCGTAATGCCCGGTCTGTGGGCCCGGCCGCGGCGCCTCCCGGGGTGCCTCGATCTCCTCCCCCTTCTATACTGCCCGCCTGTATACCTTCCCACCCCTGCCGGTCTCGCCGCAACGGCTGGAGAAGGTGCCGCTCGCCGGTCCCACCCCAGGAGCCGAGATGCTGGAGATCCGTGATCTGGTGAAGGTCTATCCGGGCCCGGTGGCCGCGCTACAGGGCGTGAGCCTGGAGGTCCCGACCGGGATGTTCGGCTTGCTCGGGCCGAATGGAGCCGGCAAAACCACCCTGATGCGCATCATCGCGGGCCTGCTGGAACCCACCTCCGGTGAAGTCAGCCTCGACGGCGAGGACGCCCTCGGTGACCCCGACGCCTTTCGCGGCCTCCTTGGATACCTGCCCCAGGACTTCGGCTTCTATCCCCACCTCTCCGGCGAACGGATGCTCCGCTTCCTCCTTCAGCTCAAGGGTGTCCAGGCCCCCCAGGGATTGGGGCGTCTCACGGAAGAGTTGTTGGATCGGGTCAACCTCTCGTCCGCCGCCAAGCGCAAGGTGAAGGGCTACTCGGGCGGGATGCGTCAGCGGCTCGGCATTGCCCAGGCCCTGGCGGGCGATCCCCGCATCATCATCGTCGACGAGCCCACAGCAGGGTTGGACCCTGAGGAGAGGATCCGGTTCTACCGCCTGCTCGCCGAGCTCGCCGAGGACCGGACCGTCCTCCTGTCCACCCACATCGTCGAGGACATCTCCGTACTGTGTCCACGAGTGGCCATACTCAGCAGGGGGCGGGTCGTCGCCAACACCACGCCGGGAGAGGCTCGCGCCGGCCTGGCCGGGACGATCTACGAGGGTGCGGTGGCCCACACCGAACTCGACGAGGTCAGCCGACGGTTTGTCGTGACCCAGGCCGTGCTCGTGGAAGGCCGGAACCGGGTGAGGATCCACCTCATCGGCGATGAGCCCCCGGAAGGGTTCGCACGGGCCGAGCCGACTCTGGAAGACGCCTATCTGCTTCACACCCGCGGCGTCGCGGCGTGAGCCCCCTTGCCAGATGGTGGACCGTAGCCCGGGGCGAGGTGGCCACCGGGATCCGCCGGCCGGGGTACTACGTGCTTCTGGCCCTGCTGGTCTTTCTCGCCTGGGGTATGTCCAAAGGTGCGGTGGTGATCTCTTCGGGCGACGCCACCGTGGGAGGGGACAAGTCCTGGGTCACCTCGATGTTCGCCCAGGCCAACATCCAGACAATCGTGATCGCTGGAATCGGTGCCTGGTTCCTGGCCATCGGGTGCGGCCTCGTGATCATCCGCGACGGCGAGCTCAATGTCGGGGAGATCCTCCATGCGACGCGTCTGAGGGCCGGAGAGTACGTCTGGGGCAAGTTCGCCGGAGCCGTGATCGTTTTCTGCCTCGTATGGCTCGTCTACCTGCTGCTCGGGGTGGCGTTCAACCACGGTCTCGCCACGGGTGAGGATGCCGAGCGCATCGGTCCCTTCGCGGCCTGGAACTATCTCATGCCGACCCTCGTGTTCGGCCTTCCCCAGATCCTCTTCTTTGCCGGCGTCCCCTTCTATCTCGGTGCCCGCACCCGGCGTCCGATCGTGGTCTTCGCGTTCCCCATCGCCGTGTTGCTCGTCGCCCTGGGCTTCCTCATCTCCTGGTCGCCGGGGTGGCTGGACCCACGGATCAACCGGCTCCTGATGCTCGTCGACCCGTCGGGGTTCCGCTGGCTCAACGAGACATTTCTCCAGGTCGACCGGGGGGTGGAGTTCTACAACTCGGCGGCGATTCGGCCCGATGGCGGCATCCTCCTGAGCCGGGGGCTCTTCGCCCTGGTCGGACTCATGGCCGTCCACGCCGCGAGTCGGGCTTATGCCCGGGAGCTTCGGACCGGAGGCCATGTCCGGTCCTGGGTGGGCCGGCTGGTCGGTCGACTCCGCCCTGGGGCCGGACATGGCGTGGGCGTCGACGCCGGAGCCGCGCAGGAGGTCGGGGGAGCGGTCTCACGGGGTACGCTCGGCGAGCTGAGGATGACCACGGATCCCCTCGGGCTGCTGAGGGGCGGGTGGGTGGTCCTCAAGTCCGAAGTGCGGGACATGCTCTTCCGGCCCGGCATGTACCTCTTCGTCCCGCTGATCATCGTTCAGGCCGTACAGCAGACGCTCCTGGCCGTCGGGCCCTTCGACTCCCAGATCCTGCTCACTCCCGGGGCCGCAGCCGCCTCACAGGCCAACACGCTGAGTCTGCTCGTCTGCCTCCTCCTCCTTTTCTACACGGTGGAGTCGCTGCACAAGGAAAAGGCCCAGCGGATGGATGGCATCTTCTACGCCGCCCCCGTGCGGACCGGGTCGGTCCTGATGGGGAAGACGCTGGGGAACACCCTGGTAGCGGCGCTGATTCTGGGCGTGGGCGTCCTGGCCACGGCTGCGGTGATCTGGTGGAGACAGCTCTTCAGCGGCAGTCCCGTCAGGTTCGACGTCGGTCCCTTCGTCCTGGGCTGGGGCGGTGTGCTGATTCCCACGTTCGTCTTCTGGACGGCCCTCATCACCGCGCTGTTCTCCCTCCTCCGAAGCCGATACGCCGTCTACGCCCTCGGCATCTTCGTCATCGGCTATACGGTCTACCGTCAGTCCTTCGCGGAACCCCTGGGGTGGACGCTCAACTGGATGGCCTGGGGCGGCCTCCAGTGGAGTGACATGGGACCCTTCTCGCTGAACCGCGAGGCCCTACTCCTCAACCGGCTCCTGTTCCTGTCGCTCTCGATCCCCCTCACGGTGCTGGCCATGAAATGGTTCGGTCGGCGGGAGTTCGACGCCAACCGCATCATCCATCGACTTCGTCCCAGGTCCCTGCTGATCTCCGGATTCCGCCTGATTCCCTTTGCGTTACCGGCGCTCGTCCTCGGGTCGGTCCTGTTCTTCCAGGGCCGCGCCGGCTTTCAGGGATCCGGGGCAGAAAAGGCCGCCAAGGACTATTGGCGAAGGAACCATGCCACCTGGACGGACTTTGCCATGCCGTCCATCGTGGACGTGGATCTGGGGGTGGACTTCGAGCCGGGGGCGCACAGGGCTACGGTAACGGGCGCCTACACCTTCGAGAACCACCGTAGCTGGCCCTATCCCGAGATCCCGCTGACGGCGGGGGACTGGGACGATCTCGCCTGGACCCTCGACGGCCAGGAGGTGGAGCCCGACGACCGTTCCAACCTCTTCGTGTTCACTCCCGATGTGCCCCTGGCCCCCGGGGACTCCCTGACGATCGGATTCTCCTATTCTCTGCAGAACCCGCGGGGGTTGAGCAAACGGGCCGGAGGCCGGGGCGAGTTCATTCTCGAGTCGGGCATCGTGCTGGGTTCCTTCGGACCGAGCTTCGTTCCGACGCCGGGATACGATCCCTCTATCGGCGTCGACGAGGAAAACCGGTTCGATTCGCGGGACTATCCGGACGACTTCTTCGAGGGCGAAACGGAGCCGCTGTTCGGATGGGGGGGACGGCCCTTCACGGCTCGGATGTCCTTCACCGTGCCCGAAGACTTCACCGCGAACGGCGTGGGGAAGTTGGTGTCGGACCGCACGGAGGGAGGGCGCCGCACCATGGTTTGGGAGACGGATCATCCCGTGGGCTTCTTCAACGTCGTGGCGGCCCGCTACGCCGTGAAGGAGGGGGACGGGACCGCCCTCTATTACCATGCCGCCCACGACTACAACGTGGACGAGATGTCCATGGCCCTGGACGCCGCTCGCCGGTACTACTCCGAGTGGTTCCACCCCTTCCCGTGGGAAACGCTGAAGATCAGTGAGTTTCCCGGCTTCGCGACCTACGCCCAGGGTTTCCCCACCAACATCACGTTCAGCGAGGGGATCGGGTTCCTGGCCCGGAGCGATCCCCGGTCCCACGTGGCGTTCATGGTGGTGGCCCACGAGTCGGCCCACCAGTGGTGGGGCAACCTCCTGACTCCCGGCCGGGGTCCGGGAGGCAACATGCTGTCGGAAGGCATGGCTCACTACTCCACGATCCTCCTCCATGAGCAGGTGCTCGGCCCGCAATACCGGATCGAGTTCACCAAACGGATCGGGGAGCAGTACGGTGACCAACGTGTCGCCGACACAGAACGTCCGTTGGTGAAGACCGACGATACCCGTCCCGGCGATCAGACCGTGCGGTACGACAAGGGCGGCTGGGTGATGTGGATGCTGCAACAGGTCATGGGGAGGGAGGCGATCCTGTCAGGCCTTCAGGCCTTCATCGCACGATACAATCCCGATCCGGATTTCCCCGTGATCCAGGACATGCTCGCCGTGCTCCGGGATTTTGCGCCCGACACCGCCGCGTTCGACGGCTTCGCTGACCAGTGGTTCCACGACGTGGTCGTGCCGGAGTACTCCCTCCTCGATGTGACTCGGCGAGCGGAGGGTGGGCGCTGGGTGGTACGGGGGACCGTCAAGAACGTGGGCACGGGGTTGATGCCTGTCGAGATCGCCGCCGCGGCCGGTGAGCGGTTCCCGGAGGCATCGGAGGGCGGGGAAGCCCAGGACACGGCCGACTACCATGACGAGCGGGTCCAGGTAACGCTGGGAGCCGGAGAAGAGACCGCGTTCGAGATCCGGTCGGACTTCCAGCCCGACCGCGTGGTCGTCGATCCCGATGTGATGGTGTTGCAGCTGAACCGGGACCGGGCGGAGCACCGCTTCGGCGGCTAGGGAAGCTCTGCACAAGTCTGGCGGGTCTCGCACAGGGGTCTTACAGGTGTTCAGCGTAGGAACGACGACGGAAGGGCCCGCGTCAGCTGCCGGACACCAAGGCCTCCATCACCTTTTGAGCCACCCTGAGCTCCAGCTCTCCCCTTGACTGGCAATGGACGGGATTGCCGCTCACCGCCCTGGCTTTGGCGTTCGCATCCACCGTGGTCTGGACGACCGTGCTGTCGGACGCCAGGGGCCGGAGGGTGGTGAACACGGTCAGGGTCACATCGTAGTTGTTGGCCAGGGGGCCGCTGAAGGACGTGCCGCAGTCGATGAACGCATTGGGCAGCGACCCGTCGATCCGGCGAACACGGAACCCGGGGTTGCCGATCGTCCGGCCACGGGGATCCAGGTGCTCCGGGGGGATTCCCATGCCCTCCAGGATGGCGGGAAGGACGGACCAGACCGCGTCGACGCCGAAGGGGACGGTTCGTGCCGCCGTGCCCGGCTCATTGAAGATTTCCAGGGGCGCGTATCCGCTGATGTGGACCACGTTGCGCGTCTGGGGGGGCGTCGCGGGCGCGTCGGCGGGTGGAGCCCCACCGCACGCGCTGCACCAGAGGCCACCCAACAGCGCCCACGACCCGGGCTTGAGCCAAGGGACGCATGAAGGCCTCTGAATGGTCCTGCGCATCGCTGGTCTCCTCTCTCGCAGATCCTACTTCCCCTGGTTCCGGGGTGCGAACGAGATCCGCCTCCGGTCATCGAGGGGTGCCGTCGGGCTTGACGAATCCGGCTTCGGCATGCCTGCCCCTCACGGGAAATCCGGGGGCGCCATCCTCCTCAGTGTGGCCTGCTCGAAGGCATGGGCGAGCTCGATCAGACGAGGCTCACTGCACGCGCCTCCGGTGAAGCTCACGCCGTTGGGCCGAGGCCGCGGTTCGAATCCGTCGGGGAACGGGGGGCCGTTGGTGTTCGGCACGGTGGCGAAGGGGACGATCACCGTAGGATAGCCGGGCCGGGCCGCCAGCCCGGCGCCTCCGGAGCCGGGGAAGAGGAGCGCATCCAGGTCCAGGGCCTCCATCACCGCGTCGATGCCCTCAGCTCCGTTCAGCCGCAGGTCCCGCGCGCGATCGGCTTCGTAGCGTTCCCGAGACGCGTCGAGGTCCAGTTCGTCGGCTCCGTCGAGTCGCGCCTGCTCGTATTTCATCGAACCGGCGTTCCGGTGCTCCAGATTCCACTCCCTGAGCTCCGTCAGCGTGCTCACCGGCGCGGTTTCGCCCAGGCTGGCCAGCCAGGCGTTGAAGTCCCGCTTCATTCCGTAGTCGAGAACGCTGCTACCCCCCGCCAGAAGGAGGTTGTCGGCGGGGTTGGGGTTGATCACGCTGGGGATGTCCGCCGGGTCGACGACGGTGGCGCCCTGGGCCTCCAGGATCTCGATGGCCTCGGACATCGCGGCGAGGATCTCCGGGGAGGCGCCCCCGCGGTATCCGTCGTCGTCGGGAGCCTGTACCGAATCGTAGTAGAGGGCCCGGGGGATTCCGATGCGGGCTCCCTGGAGGCCGTCGGCTCTCAAGAACGGGCGGTAGTCGCCGTTGGGCGGGGCTTCGCAGCGGGCCGTGGCCGGGTCATTGGGATCGGGGGCCGCGCTCTCCAGGGCGCCCAGAAGCAGGGCGGCATCCGCCACGGTCCGGGCCATGGGACCGGCGGTGTCCTGGTCGCCCGTGATGGGGATCACGCCCCATCGGCTGACCCGGCCTACGGTGGGCTTGATCCCCGCCAACATGTTGGCGTTGGCGGGCGAGAGGATCGATCCCGAAGTCTCGGTGCCCACGTTGGCCGCCCAGAAGCTCATGGCCGTGCCGATCCCCGAGCTGGACCCGCCGACGTTCATCACGGGGCGGCCGTCATTCCGGCCCTCCCGGGGGTCGCGTCTGGGATCGTAGGGGTTCAGACCGTATCCACCGACCGCGCTGTAGTTCCCGGGCATGCCGGCGGCCATGAAGTTGGCCAATTCCGTCATCACCGTCTTGGCCAGGATGATGGCGCCGGCTTCCCGGAGGTTGACGGTCAACGTGGCGTCGTACGATGGGACGTAGCCTTCGAAAGCCAGGGCCCCTCCCGTCGTGGGCATGTCGGTGGTGTGGACGTTGTCCTTCAGTGCGACAGGAATGCCGTGGAGGGGTCCCCTGACACGGCCCTCGGCCCGCTCCCGGTCCAAGCGGTCGGCCTCGGCGAGGGCGCGGGCGTTGACCGAGATCACCGCGTTGACCCGCTCCTCGTACAGGGCGATTCGCACCAGGTGGGCCTCGACCAGATCTCGTGCGGTCACATGGCCCTCTTCCATGGCCTGCTGCATGTCCTGGATTGTGGCCTCGACGATGTCGAAGTCGGCGTCAGGCGCCGAGGGGCCCTCGCAGGACGTCAGGGCCATCACAAAGAGGACGACGGAGAATGCGCAGAGAGGAGCAAGGGTTCGTCGCGTCATGGTGCGTGCCTGGAGTGGGGAACGTGCCTGAGCATGGTTCTCGTTTCGTGGTGTTGCAAGCAGCCGGCGCCTTGTGCGTCCATAACCCTCGGGAGACTTTCGTGTCCCGCCTTCGCCCGCCCCCACCATAGGCCTCATCATGGTTGCCAAACGCACCCTTTCGGACATCGAGCCCCGAGAAGTGGTTCCGGGATACCGGGCCCGATTCATCCACACGGCCCACACGACCCACGCCTACTGGGACATCGAGCCGAACAGGCCCCTCCCGGAGCATTCCCATCCCCACGAGCAGACGGTCAACGTCCTCGACGGGACGATCGAGCTGGTCGTCGGTGGCCAATCCCATGTCCTGAAGCCCGGTGACGTGCTCCATATCCCGGGCGGAGTGCCCCATTCGGCCGTTGCTCATACCCCGTGTCGGGTCCTCGACGTGTTCAGCCCGGTCCGGGAAGAGTACCGCTGAGCCCGACCCCCGCCGTCTCCCTATCCGATGGGCCGTTCGTCGTTTCTCAGTGCATCCTCGTCCACCCAGTAGTAGGGCCCGAAGGGCCGTGCCTCGGGCCATATCTCGTCCAGCGTGTCGGCCTCGTACAGGATGCCTCCCTTCATGACATAGCGGATGTCCGCGGTGTTCCGGATGTCGTCGAGAGGGTTCCCGCTGAGGACCAGCAGGTCAGCCAGCTTGCCGTCCCGGAGGGAGCCCAGGTCCTCCTCGGCCCCGAGGAAGTGGGCTCCATGGAGGCTCGCCATCCGTAGGGCTTCCAGGGGGCCCATGGCCGAAGCCGCCATCCACACCTCCCACTGGGCCCCCAGGGCGTGGTGTTCACCGTGGGAGCCGATGGCCCCGTATCCGCCTTCGGCGATGATGTCGGCCACGCCCTGAGCCAGAAGGGGGTAGCTGTAATCGGTGTCGGGACGCAGTTCCCGCCGCCGAAGGTGGCCCGCCGTCATCCGCCAGGGCATCCAACGCCGCTGCTTTTCTTCCTTCCACACGTCGGTTTCGGCGAAGAAGTACTCGATGTTCCAGGGCCCCGGCCCCGCCACGACGAGGGTGGGCGAATAGACCGCGTTTGCCCGGCCGAAGAATCGCGCCAC
>JAHEKK010000390.1:0-3048 GCA_024638395.1 Gemmatimonadota bacterium
CCGCCACCATTTTTAGTTTGTCCTCATCAGGCGCCTTCACCATCGGCTCGTCGTATGCCTCGGACAGTACCGCCAGCATACACCGGCCCACACCGGTGAGTGCTTCGAGCTGGCCGTCGCGGCGTTCGACCTGGCCGAACGGTATCAGACACCGGTTTTCGTGATCTCCGATCTGGACATCGGCATGAACGACTGGGTCGTACCCGCGCTCACCTGGGACGACAGCTACGTCCCCGACCGCGGGAAGGTGCTTTCTGCCGAGGAGCTGGAAGCCGCGGAGCATTTCTACCGCTATCTGGACGTGGACGGGGACGGGATCCCCTACAGGTCGCTTCCCGGCGTCCATCCCGCGGGGGCCTACTTCACGCGCGGCTCGGGCCACGACAAGCACGGCAGGTACACCGAGGACTCTGAGCCCTACACGGAGGTGGTAGACCGTCTGCTCCGGAAGGTGGAAGGGGCCGCGCCTCATCTTCCGGAGCCCGAGGTGCGGCTGGCGGATCCCGGCGGAGCTACGGCACCGGTGGGGCTCGTCACCGTTGGCGTCTGCCGTGCCGCAGTGCTCGAGGCCATGGACGTGTTGGCCGAGCGGGGCATCGCTGCCGACTATCTGCGGGTCCGGGCCTTCCCTTTTCATCCCGACGTCGAAGCCTTCATGAACGACCACGAGGTGAACTACGTGATCGAGCAGAACCGCGACGGGCAGCTGAAGAATCTGCTCCTGCTCGAGACGGGCGTGACCAAGGACCGGTTGCGCTCGGTACGGTACTACGGAGGGCTTCCCCTCAGCGCCCACCACGTCCTTTCGGGGCTGGGTGAGACGATTCCCGGCCTCGACGATTGGGCCGGCGCCGAAGGAGCCACGTCGTGAGTTACATCAAGAAGCCGCGGGTACGCCATCCAGGACTCCAGAAGAACGCCATCGGCCTGACCCGGCGGGACTATGAAGGCTCGATGTCGACCCTCTGCGCCGGGTGCGGCCACGACTCCATCACCGCTGCCATCATCGAGGCCTTCTGGGAGCTGGATATCGCTCCCCACGAGGTGGCGAAGCTCAGCGGCATCGGATGCAGCGCGAAGACCCCCACGTATTTCCTGCAGGAGGCCCACGGGTTCAACTCCGTTCACGGACGCATGCCGTCCGTGGCGACGGGAGCCCAGGCCGCCAACCGGAGGCTCGTGACCATCGGGGTCTCCGGCGACGGGGACAGCTTGTCCATCGGCATGGGGCAATTCGCCCACGTGATCCGCCGGAACCTGGACATGCTCTACGTGCTGGAGAACAACGGCGTATATGGCCTGACCAAGGGCCAGTTCTCGGCGTCTGCGGACATCGGGACGCGGGCCAAACGGGGGCAGGTGAACCGGGACCGGCCCATCGATCCGGTCCTGACGGCCCTGAGCCTCGGCGCGTCCTTCGTGGCCCGGGGCTTCTCCGGCGACAAAGAGCAGCTGGTTCCCATTCTCAAAGCGGGCATTCGCCACCGGGGCTTTGCCATCATCGATGTCATCTCCCCCTGCGTGACCTTCAACGACCACCGGGGATCCACCAAGTCCTACGAATACACCCGGGACCACTACAACCGCCTGGTCTACGCCGATTTCGTGCCTCCCGCTCACCCCATCGAGGCGACGTCGGACGCAGGGGACGTGAAAAGCGTCCGGATGCACGACGGGAGCGAGATCCGCTTCCACCGGGTGCCCGAGGACTACGATCCCCAGGACCGGGACAGCGTCTACGCCTTCATCCGCGAGCGGCAGCGAGCCGGTGAAGTGGCGACGGGCCTCCTGTACCTCGAGGCAACCACCGAGGAGGCACAGGACTTCCACTCCGTCCAGAACACCGTGGACGAACCCCTGTTCGATCTCCCCTTCGCCGAGCTCTGCCCAGGCGCCGAGGCCCTGCAGGAGATGCAGAAACGCTTCCGCTGACGGCCGACCCCGGGGGCGGATCTCAGGCGCTGCGGAAGCGGTATTCCGGTTCTCCGGGGCCCGGCCCTCCCCCCTATCCTTCCTCCACGTTGGCCGCGAATCCCACCAAGGTGCCGCAGGGGGCCCGGACGAAGAGCTCGTCCATCCCATAGAACGTCTGACGCCTGGGCACCACCACGTCGGCTTCATCGCCCAGGGCTTCGACAATGTCGTCTATGGAGTCGACCTCGACGAAGAGCGTGATCGTCGACCGCTCCAGCTCGTCCCCCAACCCGGCCGGTCCGCCTGACTCGACGAGGTCGGCGTCGATGCTGGGGCGACTCTGATACATCAAGTCGACGTCGCCCCCGTGGAGCATGGCAAAACCGATCGCGTCCTCATGGGGCACGGACACGGTGACTTCGAACCCGAGCCTGTCGGTCCAGAAGGGAAGACAGGGCTCGATCTCGTCGACAACGATGATGGGGGTCACCTTCTTCATGTTTCCTCTGGGGCGAGTGGATTGATGGCGGTCTGGCCTCGGGGCCTGTGCGGCGGGCACGTTCGGGGCCGGACGCGGATGGGGTCGTCGGGCGAGAAGCATACGGGGCCGGCCACCCGGCCGTCTTGTACAAAGGCGTCACGGAGCGTCGGCCGGTCACAACTCCCGAAGCTCGCTGCGGTAGTCGCCCGGGGGCCTGCCTGCCAGAGCCGTGAAGTCGCGGGTCATGTGGGCCTGGTCTGCGTACCCCTGGCGCAGGGCCAGTACGCTAAGGGGGACGCCCGCGTTCCCGTGGAGGGCGTTCACGACGGTGCGGAACCTGGCTACCCTCGCGGCCACCTTTGGAGAGGTGCCGACCGTGGCCCGGAAGCGGCGCTCCAGCTGCCGCCGGCTCAGTCCCAGGGTTCGCGCCAGGTCGTGGACGCGGAGCCGGCCCCCGGCCTGGACGATGCGGGAGGCGGCGTCGATCATGAGATCATCGGCGGAGTCTTCCGCAGCCGATAGGCGCGAAAGCAGCATTCGGTCCAGGATTCGGCTTCGACCCTCGGACCCGGTACCCTCAGCGACGAGGCGGTCGACCCAGGTACCGCTCCTCGATCCCCACACATCCACCAGGGCCTCGTGACGGTTCGTGA
>JAHEKK010000390.1:3058-4222 GCA_024638395.1 Gemmatimonadota bacterium
CGCGGCCGCCCCGGGTCGGAAGCGGACGCCCAACACGTCCACAGGGCCCACGTAGTGGACTGGGATCGGCCGGGTCATGCACCCCACCACGGATGCCTTACGGTGCCCAGGCAGGGGTCCATCCGCACCGGGAGATAGATCGAAGATCAGATCCATGCACCCGTCAGGGAGCACCCGATGGGTGATGGAGTCCTCCGGGCAGCCATGGACGGACCAGTAGCACTCCACGGCGGTCCTGAGGCCCGGATGGGGCCCGTGCTCCCGGTACAACACGGCTAAGGCAGGTCTCCCGAGCGCTCTGACGAATTCCCGTGAACCGACATGCGAACGGCCCGTCCGTCGACGACCTCGAAGATGTACGCTTCCCCGAGCTCGCCGTCGTCCCGGACGCGCCGGAAGACGTCGCCCTCCGCGTGGCGTAGCTTGGTCAGACCCGCTGCCGGGTCGTCGGTCGGCAGACCCACGACCCCCAGACCACCCTTCCAGCGCAGCACGGCCGACTCACCCCACGTCGACCCGTATATCCCTTCGTACTTCGCGAACGCGACAGGCGTGGCCTCCGCGTCGTCGGCGTCGCTCTTGGCCGCTTCGAGGGCCGGCACCAGGAGCGAGACCATCTGACCCCACACGGCCCCGGGGTTCGCCATCGCGTTCATCATCACCACGCCCGCGACTTTCTTGGCCGGTACGAGCTGCAGAGTGGACCGGAACCCGGGGCAGCTGCCCCCGTGCCCCACGTGCACGTCCCCTTCTCGCTTGCCCACGGCGAAGCCCAGGCCCCACATGGTCTCCAGGTCCGGGTCCACCCAGTGCACGCGGTGCATCTCCCTAAGGGTGTTCACATCGAGGACCTCGGTGCCTCCCTGTTCCAGGAGTCGGAACTGCCACGAAGCGAAGCGCGCCAGGTCCTCCACGGTGGACGCATACCCGGCCGCCGGCGCGATCCCCCGGGCCTGGAAGAAGGGCGCCTCCGAACGGTTCCCGTCACGGGTCAGCCGGGAGTAGCCGGTGGCGAGCTGTCCCCCTTTGTGCTGTTCAGGGATGTCGGAATACGTGTTGGCCATGCCCAGCGGGCCAAGCACCCGGTCCCGGATGTAGTCCGCGTAGGGCGACCCGGAGGCCGCTTCGATGAGCCGCCCAGCCAGGGCCATGCCCAGATTCGAG
>JAHEKK010000391.1 GCA_024638395.1 Gemmatimonadota bacterium
ATACCGCCCGTTCCCGCCGTGCCAAGGCTGAGAAACTGGACCGGACCGGACCCCGAACAGGCGGCCAACAGACTTACCGTGACCCCGAAGAAAAGGGCGGGGCCGATCACTCTGGAACGCTGCTGCCTACGTCTCACGCATGGACTCCTTCGGCCCGGGTTTGTTCGCGATCGGCGGGGGATCCCGGCCCGTCGGATCCGTCTACCAACCCCCCCGCCACGAAGAGCCCCAGACCCACGGCATCCCACACCACATCGGGATTGATCAAGGCCAGGGCCGCACCTCCCAACATGAGTCGCCGGAGCGGACCCAGGGGCGCGCGCACATACCCGATGACCGCACCGGCCAGGGCCACCACGCCCAGGATCCCGGTGAGGGAGGTCCTGACGATCTCGACCACGGTCCCTTCGAGTAGCAGGGGGGGCGCATAAATGAACATGAAGGGGACCAGGAATCCAGCGGACGCGAGACCCATGGCGGTCCATGCGGTCTTGAGGGGAGGCGAGTCCGCGATCCCCGCGGCGGCGTAGGCCGCCAGGGACACGGGAGGCGTCACGTTGGAAATGCACCCGAAATAGAAGATGAACAGGTGCGCTCCCAGAAGCGGCACGCCCAACTCCACCAGGGCGGGAGCGCCTAGAGCCGCAAGCACCACGTAGGCCGCCGTAGTGGGGAGTCCCATCCCCAGGACGATGGATCCCAAGGCCGTGAGAACGAGGGCGACGAGAAGATTGCCTTGGGACACCACCACGATGAGCTCGGACATACGGAGCCCGATCCCCGTCAGCGACGCCACGCCGACGACGATGCCTGCCGCCGCACACGCAGCCGCCACCTGGACGGACCCGTGGGCTCCGGCCCTGAGCGAGCGGGCGATCTGGCGCCAGTTCGGCCGTGTCGAGGCCCGGGCGAAAGCCACGACGACGGACGACACGACGCCCCAGAAAGCGGCGCGCATGGGCGAGCGCCCCTGAGCCAGGAGCAGCACGATCACACCGACAGGCACCAGGAGGTGGATCTTGCTCATGACCTCCCGGACCTGACGGCCATGGGACGGGGAAAGCCCCACCTGGCAGGCGCGGAAATGGATGGCCCAGAGTAGAGCCGTGTAGTACAGGACTGCGGGAATCGCCGCGGCAAGGGCCACCCGACCGTAGGGGATGTTGGTCCAGGTGGCCAGGATGAACGCCCCCGCGCCCATGACCGGCGGCATGAGCTGACCCCCGGTGCTTGCCGCCGCCTCGATGGCCCCCGCGAAGAAGGGCTTGAAGCCGGATCGCCGCATGAGGGGAATCGTGAAGGTCCCCGTCGTCACCACGTTGGCCACTGCGCTCCCGGACAGTGACCCCATGAATGCGCTGGCCACGGCCGCCGTCTTGGCAGGGCCGCCTCGGGTCCGCCCGGCGATGCGGTCGGCCAGACCGATCAGGAGCGCCCCACCCCCCGCCACATCCAGGAAGGCTCCGAACAGCACGAACAGGTATACGAAGTCTGCGGAGACACCGAGGGGCACGCCCCAGATGCCCTCGGTGGAGAGATAGAGCTGCTCGATCAGGCGCTGGGGTCCGTACCCGCGGTGGGCCAGGATTCCCGGCAGCCAGGGGCCGGCCAAGGCATAGAGAAGGGCACCGATACAAACGACGACCAGGCCCCAACCCGTGGCCCGCTTTGCCAGCAACAGCACGCACACCACGGTGACGGCCCCGGCGATCAAGTCCAGGATCGTGGGATCCCCTGAGCGGGCAACGAGGGCCTCGTTCTCCGAGACCAGATAGAGGCAGCTCAGGACGACCAGAGTCGCAACCGTGACATTGAAGCCCCAACCGACCCGGGAGCCGGGTCTGGACCTGACCCCGACGCCCATGAAGGCGAGAGCGGCCATGAGGGCGAGGTGGATCGGCCGCTGTACCAGTGCCGTGAACGGGGACACGCCGGCACCGTACAGATGGAAGAGGGCTGCCAGGGCAGCCACGAGAAGGACCAGAGGGGTCAACCTCGGGCCGTCATGGCCAAACGCGATCTGTCCCTCTTCCAGACTTTCCGGTTCGTTCACGGCACCCGCTGCATTCGCTTTCGCCCCGAACCGACTCCTCAGGCGAAGAAGCCGGCGACCATGGCGAACGCCACGGTGAGGCCGATCATGACGGAGGCGCCGGAACCCCAACTCCGCCTGGAGTCCAGTACGGACATGCCCAACCCGGTCAGCACGGCGGCCCACAGGGCGAAGAGGTCCAGCGCCTGAAGAACGCTGAAGAAATAGCCTTCGGGAAGGAAGGGAAAAAGAGTCCCCACCGACAAGGTGAGTCGAGGATCGAGCTGAGTCATGCGGAGCGGGAGGGTCGCGAAAGCTCCGATGGCGGTGATGACGCTGACGTGGGCGATCACCGATAGGTGCTGGTTGAACGTCGCTTCGTCACCCAGGACGAACACGAAGACCCCGAAGGTGAAACACGCCAGAAGCACTCCGAGGATGAAGATGCTGACCGCCGCACCCACGCTTCCCAGCATCCGGAACGCAGGTCCGGGCTGCGGGATCCTGGACAGGTCCGCCTGACCCTGCTCCAGAGCCTGCTCGCGAAAGAAGGTCGTCCACGCTTCGTCGGGAATGAACCAGACGGAGAGGCCGCTGGCGGCGGAGGTGGCCAGCATCATCCAAAACCAGACCGGCACGGTCTTCAGCTGTTCAAAAAGCGCGCCGGGTGAGAACAGGATCTTTGCCGCCCGTACGGGAAGTGAGGGGAGATCCGGCCCCTGATCGCCGGAGATTTCCGTCGAATCGGTCATGGTTGGAGACGGGCGCGTAGCGGCCCTTCGGCCCTGATCGGCATCGCTGGGAGATTCATGGACGGCATCCTCAAGCTGCCCTCCAGCGCCCGGTTCAGCTCGGCGCTGTGAAGCAACCCGGCGGCGGGGTCCCACAGATAGAACCCGCTGGTGGTTCCGGCGAGACGCTGTTCGATGGCGAAACCACCAGCCTCCATGGAACCCTGCAGAGTCGTTTCCCCCGTCGCGGCAATGCGGAGCAGCGTGGTCCCGGCGACGGCCGTGTCGCCCTGGAGGGTGTACGTGTAGACGGTGGTGGATGCGAACGACCCCTCTTCCGGACTACCGCTCCAGGCCACCGTATCCACCCAGCGGCTACCCGTGGCGACTGTACCTCTCGGGAACCTTGGGAACATCTCGTAGGGGAGGGACAGAAAGGGGCGAAGCTGTTCGGCGCCCCCCGTGACGGAGGGCACCGTGGCGACGGTGACGCCGCCGTCGGGCCTCACCACGAAGACCAGAGGTCCGTCTACATTGCCCTCATCAACAGTCATTCTTCCGGTCAAGGGATTGTTCATGGAGGCGTCGAACGCCGCCACGTCGGCCGTTACCTGAATGCCGCCGGCCGCCTGCTCGAACGCCATGTCCAGCGTCATCTCGGAGTCCATGTTCATGGTCAGGGAGCCCATGGGAGAATCCACGGAAATCACAAGGGAATCGCCGGCCGTATACGTCGCGCCTGCAGCCCCCGGCAGTCGGAAGCTGAGGCCTCCGTCGGGCGAGGGAGGACCTCCAGGGCCACAGCCGGCCACTGCGATCACAAGGCCGACCGACAACGCTGCGGATACGGATCTGGCGATGGATCTCCAGCGGACGGCCATACGACGACTCCAGGGAGAGAGCGCGGAACTTGGGTATCGGCCACCGGGCTACGGACCGATCCCCCGATACCTTCTGACGTCCATAGTCTGGTAAGGAGGACGACGCGTAAAGCGGCTACCCGTTCTGGTCCCTCCCAAAGCCAGAGGTTATGCTTCGGTCTTCATCGTTCGGAGGACGAGCAGAGGCACATGAGCTACCGCACGAACCCAGACCGAATTCTGGAAAACATCGATCGAGCCCGCAGCCGGGACATGGAGCGGGCTCTCTCCCTGGATGACCGGCGGGCCCGTGGCCGTGAGATGGACACCACGATCCCCGACGGCGACTCCACGAATCCCGAGCGTATGAAGCGCATCTTCGCCCTCGTCGACGCGGGGTACCGAAAGGCCGCGCAGAGCTCGGAGCTAAGCCCGCTGGCAGCCCGCTTCCAGGCCATCGGCGACATCTCCCACAAGAAAGCCTTGGGCGACGTCAGCATCTCCATCCAGTACCTGGACTCCGAGCGCCACGACGACGTGGGTGTGGTACCGATCGAGATTTCACCTCCAGATCTCGAAGAGGCCAAGAAGGAGACC
>JAHEKK010000392.1 GCA_024638395.1 Gemmatimonadota bacterium
CCAGACCGATGTGCTCTCCATTCCGGCGCGGGTGATCGTACCCATGCTCGAGCACGTCCGGTCGGGCGACCGAAACGTCGAGCGGGCGAGAGTCCGCCTCATGAACTGGGATTTCAACCTGGATGCCGGGTCGGTCGAGGCCGGTATCTACGTGGCCGTAGAGCGGCAGCTTCAGCGTATGATGAGGGAGCTCCTCGTGGCGGAGGAGGTGCGAGAGCACCTGGGTGGGGTATCGATGCGAGTGATCCTCCAGCACCTGAACATGCCCGGAGGCGAGTTTGGCGACGATCCGATCGCCGGAAGGGACGAGACACTCGTTCGAGCCCTGGAAGCCGGCGTGGGGGAGTTGCGTCAGAAGCTCGGCGGCGATCCCGAGGGTTGGCGCTACGGCCAACCGGACTACAAGCACGCCACGATCTTCCACCCGCTGTCCCGTGCCGTTCCGGAGAGCCTGGCACAGCGATTCACCGTCGGGACCCTTCCCCGTGGTGGTAATAGCTACACCCTCAACAACTCCGGCGGTGGCGACAATCAGACCTCGGGTGCTTCGTTCCGCATCATCGTCGACACCGGCGATTGGGACAGGACGGTGGGTGCGAACAACCCCGGGCAGTCGGGCGATCCCGACTCGCGGTTCTATGACAACCTCTACGAGCTGTGGGCCAATGACCGCTACTTCCCGGTCTTCTACTCCCGCGACAGGATCGAGTCCGTAGCTGCGGAGCGGTGGGAGCTCGTACCGGGGTCATGACACACGCTCCAGGAGAGTTCCTCATGCATCGCTTTGCCCGCACATGGTTTTGCTCCATCGTCCTGTTCGCTCTTCCGGTATCGGCCACGCCGGCGGAAGCTCAGACCGAAGGGGAGTATCTCTACAACGTCACGATGCTGCGTGCCGCGCCCGGGCACTTTACCGAGCTCATTCAGGCGCTTCGTGAGGCCGAAGCCATCCATCGAGAGGCTGGGGACCTCGTCCCCTTCTGGGTGCGCCATTCCCAGGGGGATCAGTGGGACTTCATGCTGATACGTCCGATGGGCTCTCTGCGTGAGTACGCCGACGCTTCGCGACTGGAGCGGCGGGAGGCGGCATGGGGTTCGCCGGCGGGCGCGGCCCTGTCTGGACGCCTCGAGGCGTTCACCGCCTACGAGGAGGAGTGGTTCGCCCGGTCCGTTCCCGTCGAAGAGCTCGGCCGCCGCTTCGAGAGCTCAGGGCTCTTCCACATCGAGATGTTCGCCGGTCTACCCGGAAAGCGCGGAGAGCTCATGGAACAACGGCGTATGGAGAACCGCTACTACCGGCACCTCAATCGCCAGGAGAACGTCTTGTTCGTGCGCGAGGCCGGCCCGAACTGGGATGCAATGACCATCGGATTCTATCCCAGCCTCCAGGAGTATGCTGCAGCCGGTGTGAGGTATACCGACGCCCAGCAGAACGACGCGGCTCTCGCGGCGGGGTTTGAGGGTGTCGGGGACATCAGCCCCTATCTACGGTCTCTCTTGAGTTATCACCATGATACCCTCGCCGTCCCTGTGAACTGACCGCGGTTTCGTGCCCTCGGCCCTTGCGCACGAAGCGGGGATGCCGGTGTGAGAGGAAGACGACGATGAGCACCGGAATACCTGTGCGGGCTACGCTGCTGGCCTTCCTGCTTTCCCTCGCCGCCGCGTCGGTAGCCGAGGCGCAGCCGGCAGACGCCCTTGAAGGCGTTTGGACCGCGGACCGATATCTCCTTGCGGAGGGATCAGAGCATGAGGTGAGGGGCCAGATCTTCTTCACCCGAGGTCATTGGCAGGTCCTGTTCTTCGTCATGGACGAATCGGGCGTAGCTCAACGGGGCTCGGGGGAAGGGGGTACCTACCAGCGGACGGCGGACGGAGTCGTGTTCAGCCATCTGTTCCACCTGTCCATCGGCGATCCGATGCCGGGCCTGGCAGCGGCACCCCTCCGCATGGTCGTCCAGGCTCCCGACGGGGCGCCCCTCGAGCCGACTCGAGTCGACGTGGAAGGCGCGACCCTGACACTGCACTTCCCCAGCGGGAATCGAATGACCTTCACGAAGGCGGGAGAGCTTCCGTAGGTTGCGCCTGTGTGGCGCCACGGACGCGCCGTCCGGACGTCCTGCGCGTCGGCGAGCTCAGGCGCGCCGTCTCCAACATCAGCCGGAAGGCCCTCGCCCGGAATCTGAGGGACCTGGAGCAACAGGAGGGCGCAGCGGTCTCTGGCCTATCGGGGGTATCCCCGGTCCGTGTCACCGCGGGGTCAGCCTTCTCACCTCGGAGACGACCTCCCGCCTCCCGTTCATCCCTCCCATGACGAAGTAGTCCCCTTCGAAGAGCAAGAGGCCGCGGTAGTCCATTCCTCCCTCGGGGGTGTGGCCCAGCTCCTCCCAGCCCATGGTGTCGAAATCGAAGGCGAATAGCGCAGCCGACGCCTTCGCCGGCCGCCCGTCGTAGCCGATGCCGTCGTAGTTGTAGGGGTTGTCTGCGCCACCGAAGAACAGGACCCTGTTCTCTTCCGTATGGCCTGTTGCCGCCATGCGGTAAAGCGGCGCGAAAGGGTGTGCTGGAAGAGCCGACCAGGCGATCCTGGCCGGATCGGTCGGATCGATCGTGCCCAGCCAGGCCTCGGCAACCGCGGCGAAGCTCCGCCCACCGCCTGACTCGCCGAGGACTCCAACGCCATCCGCGATGACGATCTGCCGCCCCACGGCGCCACCGGCATGGCCGAAGACGGGAGTGCCCGGAAAGCCGGTCGCGTCGAACCACGTGCGCGTGTCCGTGTCGAATACCTGGACGAGGCCGACGTTCCCGGAGTCGTGCCATCCCGACACGACGTAAATGAACCGGTCCCGGTACGAGAGGGCCACCGCGTCGTCGACCGGTACCGGCATGTCAGGCATCCGATCATAGGCTTCGGTGACTGGATTGAAAGCGAAGACCTCGGGGGCCGAAACCTCGGCACCGTCGCTCGCCACGGTGTACCCCCCCAACAGGTAGATCAGATTACCAACCGTTACGGCAACGCTCGCCAGACGTCCGTCGGCCACCGGCGTTGGCGGGACGGTCCTGCACACGGACCGGCCCGGCGCGCAGGCGTACGCGCGATTGGAGACGTCCTGCCATCCCTTGCCGGACCCCAATCCGTTGAAGGAGAAGAACACGGTCTCACCATCCACATCGGCCGACGCAACCGCGTTGTTGGAGACGGCGTCGGGAAGATCCATGCGGGAACCCTGCACGGGCGGGTCGGCTGCCGGCGGGTCGACTTCCGCCGGGCCACACGCGAAGACCGCGATAGCGGTCCATGTCGCGAGTGCAGACCGCCCCGAGGCCCCGGCCATGCATCGTCTATTCGAATTCCGTGTCATTGGCTCTCCCGTGTGCCTCGGCCTACGATGTTGGCGGCAGTCCTTCCCCGTCAAAGAAACTCCCTGTTGGTCGCACCCGTGCCAGCGGGTACCTCGACATCCAGACGAGAGGATTCCCGTGACCCGTGACGCCGTTGCAGAGCAGCTGCGCCGCCTGGGTGTCGAGCAAGGCGGCGTCCTCCTCGTTCATACCTCATACCGGGCCGTTCGCCCCATCGAGGGCGGCCCGGAGGGGCTCATTTCCGCGCTGCGGTCCGTTTTGGGGCCCGGCGGAACCCTGGTAATGCCTGCCTGGGGCGGTCGCGACGACGAGCTCTTTGACCCGGAGCTCCATGAGCCCTCCCCCAGCCTGGGGGTCTTGCCACGGACCTTCTGGAAGCTCCCGGGCGTTCAGCGAAGCCGACATGTGCATGCCTTCGCGGCCGTGGGTCCAGCGGCTTCCTCCATCCTACGTGACCCGCTGCCTCTTCCGCCCCACATCCCCGAGAGTCCGGTAGGCCGCGTTTGGGAAGCGGACGGCCAGATCCTTCTCCTGGGAGTGAACCACGACGCCAATACCACGGTGCACCTGGCAGAGATCCTGGCAGGCGTTCCGTATCGCATTCCCAAGTACTGCACCGTGCTCGAAAGGGGTCGCCCGGTACGTGTGGAGTACGGCGAAAACGACCATTGCTGCCAACGCTTCTGTCTTGTCGATAGATGGCTCAGGGGATCAGGCCTCCAGGAGGAGGGACTGGTCGGAGCCGGGATGTCCCGCTTGATCCAGTCCCGGTCTGTGGTCGACGTCGTCCGGATCCGCCTGGAGCGCGATCCTCTGCTATTCCTCCACGATGCCGAGGTC
>JAHEKK010000393.1 GCA_024638395.1 Gemmatimonadota bacterium
TTGTCCAACCGGGCCGGAGTCGCCCCCACTATAGCTTTGGGGGAGGACGCGTCCCCCGGGCCCGTAGCAAGGGAGCGGCTCCGGGCGCACCGCATGTTCAGGGATCGGCCCGGGCCCGGGTGAAGAGCTTCACCTCGTCTCGTCGGGTCGCGCAGGGAGGATCCAATCGTATGCGCAGATCGCTCACGCGCTTGCCCATTGTGGCGTTTGGGGCGTCGGTCTTCGGGGTGGCGTGTGGGGACGCCCAGGTCCCGGGATTCCCGCCCCGGTCGCCCTTTGCCGAGACGGAACGCTTCAGCTTCTATGCCGATCCCGACATCAACCTCCACCATCTCCTGTACCACTGGGCCCGCGCCGACAACGGCGAGGCGCTCACTACCGTCGTGGAGCGGGAGCAGGTGGACGCCCTCACGGACGGCGAGCGAGGCGTATGGGAGCAGGCGGTGGAAGCGTATTGGCGAAACGCGGGCACCCGCAACATCCTGTTCGACGACGACCTGGTGGCCCTTCGGGGCCAGATCGCAAGGAGGGAAGGCCCGGACGGCCTGCCGGATCGAGACGTGAGGCTCTACCGGGCGTTGGAGAACGCGCGCCCGGTCTACGCCGCCCGTTGGGCAGAGCCTCACCGTGGGCGCAATGAGCGTTGGATTCTCGACCTGCTCGAGGATCTCCCGGCGGTCGAAGGCTCGATTGGTGACGGGATCGCCGCAGCCTACGGCGGCCAGTGGCCGGACGCGCGGGTGACGGTGGACGTGAGCCCCTACACGAATCGTGTGGGCGGCTACACGACTTCAGACTTCCACGTCACCATCTCCAGCACCGATTCAGCCAACGTAATGCCCCAGGCCCTCGAGATTCTCTTTCACGAGGTATCCCACGGAAGTTCACTGGAGCTTCCCGTCCACAGAATGCTCAGCGAGGCTTTCGAGGCGGAGGGCGCGGAAGTCCCGGAACAGCTCTGGCACACCGTCCTCTTCTACACGGCCGGAGAGCTTACCGAGATGGCCTATGAGGATCTCGGGCGACCCGGCCACGTGCACTACGGCGAGAAGACCGGCCTCTACATGCGAGGGAGCCGGGCCCGGGAGTCGGCGGCGCTTCGCACGCACTGGGCGCCCTTCCTCCGTGGGCAAACGGATCGGGACACGGCCCTCAGGCGCGTGGTGGTGGCTTTGATCGAAGGCTGACCGCGTCAGGGGCTACCGGGTGCCGGACCTCTGCCCGCCTCTCCCCTCGGCCGGGGCTGTGCATCGGAGGCCTCAGCGACGCGCACGAGGATCAAGCGGCCTTCTTCGGCCAGGACCCCCAGCTCCGTTACGAGTTCCTGAAGGAGCTGCAGGTGGATCCGGTAGACGCCCAGGAGGCTTCCGTCGGGCCCGTAGTATGCCTCGGCGCCCAGCGACGCGTTGGGGAGGACGTGACTCTCGGTCGTGACATTGTATCGTCGGTATCGGTCGATGGCGGATTCCAACCGATTGTAGAAACCGGCCAAGTCGTTGAAGAGCTCGGGTTCCAACAGTGCCACACCCCCCGAAGCGAGCGTGGCGGCCCAGATAGCCGTGGGGGGCGCTTCCGCCCGGGGCTCGCGGTAGTGAGGGGGGATGGGTCGTTCCCCCGCCGCCCTTGCTTCCTCCCACCGGACAAGCTTCCCGTCGATCTCGTCGATGACCAGGGGCACCCGTTCCAGAAAGGCCTCCAGCTCACCCTGCAGCGCCCGGTAGATGTGCTCAGCCCGTCGGTCGTCTTCGCGCTGCTGCCGGGCGTCCTCGGCGAAAAACGCTCCCAACACTCCGACGAAGATCACCACGAGCTCGAGGAAGAGCCCTTTTGCCGATCGTCCCCCCACGGTCCACCTCCCAGAAGAACCTATGCGTCGTCGATCATTGGACGTCTTCGGCAGTGCCGTTGGTTCCAGTGACCAATATCGGGTCCACTTCGCCCGTCATCTCCCACCTGGTGAGGGTGGTCGGGATGACGCCCGCAGCGAAGAAGGCGTCGAAGAACCGGCCGACGCTGAAGTCGGCCCCCTCCTGGATGGCGTATTCGGCCATCAGCTCCTCGATCTGGATCTTGCCGGTGAGATAGCTCGTTCCGTACCCGGGCTGACGGAGATAGAGGTGCTGCTCGCCCCGCACGAGGTCGCCGTCCGGGAGCCATCCCCTCGGGGTCCACTCCATCGCGTGGGCGACGGCCTCTTCCATGTTGAACTCGTTTCCATGGAGGTACAGGCCGCTGAGGGCTCGGGCCGCCCGCTGGGCCAGCATGATCCACACGAGCTCCCGGGACCGCGGACGGGCGTCGAAGAGCCCTGCATGCATCATCATCTCCTCCACTCCGGTGGCCAGACCCTCGGAGCGAGCGTCCCAGATGTTGGACAGGAGAGGCGTCCGCCGCACCTGGCTGGGATGCGGGTCTTCTCGAATTCGGGCCAGCTCGATCCAGTGGTGCATGTGGGTGCGCATGACGAGGGGATCGCGGTAGTTCACCTCGTTGAAGAAGTTGCGGATCTCATCCGGTGCGGCCGGCGTGAACCTTCCGTTTACAGCGCGAAGGGCCGGGTCCATCCAGTCCTCGATGCCATGAATCTCTTCCTCCTCGAGGAAGCGCATGTACTCGGTCACGGAGGCGTTCAGGCGGCGGTCGTACTCCTGGGAGGACTGGATCCGCTCCAGGGGAGGGAGGTGCCGGTTGCGATGCTCTTCCAAGCGGAGCGACGCGTGTGCGCGGGCCAACTCTCGCCTCATGAGGGTGACCTGCTCCTCCCAGGAATACGGCACCAGGTGGACGTTCTGCATGTACCAGGTGTAGTTCTCCTTCCCAACGCCCGAAGGCCCGGTCTTGCTGTCCGCTCTTTCCTCGAGCCAGTCGGCAAACTGCCGGCTGGCAGCGTGGGCCGATGCAATGGCTTCGTCGAGGGCCGGCAGTACCCCGCCGACCCGTTCGCGGTAAGCCTCCAGGTCGGCCTCCTGGCCGCGGAAGGACCGGATACCCGCCTGCCAGAGATCCCGCGCATTCCCCGTCAGATTGACCCGGGCCTGATCCAGCAGCCTGGGGATGCGCCCGATCCGGTCGGCCAGCTCTTGCGCTTCCTCCCGAGTCGGCGGATCCGAGTAGGTCCAGAGATCGATCCAGCCGTGGATCACGGGGCCTTCGTGGGCCGGAACGTCACTCTGTGCAGGGTAGATCCACACGTAGAATGCCGGGTCCCTGGCCCATGGACGCCGGATTCTGTGATCGAACTCGAGGCCGTTAATCTCCGCCCGAACCAGGTGCCAATCGATCTCTTCGGAACGGGTCGCAGTGCCGAGGTCGACTCCCTCCAGCCGGTCGAACCATCCCTCCAGGGCGGCGGCCTGTGCTGACATCGCGTCTCGTCCGTAGTCCGGAACGCCTTCGACGAAAGCAGGCGCCTCGAAGCTCCGCCAAGCCTGGAAGAGCTCTTCGACGGACTCTGTGCCCGCCACCTGGGTCGGTGGCGGCGTGCTGGAGTCACACCCTACGGAGAGGATGATCGGGGCGAGCAGGCACGCAAAGCGACGCGCACCCGGACGTGTGGCCAGTCCTGTCGGCATGGACGGAATCCTGGTTGGGTCGGAAATGCCCCGCAGCGGCCTGCTCCGGGCGAGCCCTCGCAGCGACGGTAGCCGGGCGGCATGGGGAGGAGGGTATGGTGCCCCGCGCCTGCGCGGCAAGGACGAATCGGCGGGAGAAGCCGCTCCCCTACCGGACCGACAGCTCGAACGCTCCCGTGTCGACGCCGAGCGAGGAGGCTACGACGCGGAACGCGCCGGACTCGGACGGCGTGAAGACGATGCGGGAGTCGAAGTCCCCTGCAGAGTCGTCATCTTCCAGAGGCTGCGCGAGGCCCGGACCGAGCACGGTCAGATAGCTGTCGAAGTCGGCCGAGACCAGCTCGACCGTTACGGCCTGACCGGCTGCGCCTTCGAAGGTCCAGACCTGGAATCGCCGGCCTTCGAGCACCACGTCGTCCGGGGTCAAGGCGCCGGTGACGCTCCCGGGAATCTCGAGGGTCCCGGTGACGGGGAGGTCGGCCGGCCCCTGGGCTCGGGCGACAGCCAGCGTGTAGGCACCGGCAGCCCCTCCCCCGAGAGCGCTGGCGCCGATCACGAAGCGGCCGGACTCGATGATCCGGAGGGTGAGCTGCGCGTCGACGCCTCCGGCACCGTCGTCGTCCGTCTGAATCGC
>JAHEKK010000394.1 GCA_024638395.1 Gemmatimonadota bacterium
TGTGGCGCTCCTCTGAAGGATCGGGAAGCGGCGGGAGCCCAAGGGTGAGTCTGGAGGCACGGGGGGTGGTCATCAGCTATGGCCCCACTCGAGCGGTAGACGGTGTCGATCTCACGGCCAGGCCCGGTGAGGTCACGGCCCTTCTCGGCGGGAACGGTGCGGGGAAGTCGACGCTGCTCCGGGTTCTTACCGGCGAGAGGAGAGCGGATCAGGGCTCGGTCCTCATGGACGGCGACCCACTCCGTCGTGACGATCCGGCCTGGCGGGCCAGGGTATCTCTCATCTCACATCAGACCGGCCTGTATCGAAACCTGACCGTCGCCGAGAATCTCGCCTTCTTTGCCCGCCTCAGGGGCCTCCCCGGCCGCAGTGCCGTGATCGACCGGCTGTCGGAGAGCTTCGGCGTCGCATCGCTCCACGGCCGGTCGGCCGCCTCCCTCTCCCGGGGTCAGCGTCAGAGGGTGGCTCTCGTGCGGGCCCTTCTCCACGAGCCGGACGTACTGCTGATGGACGAACCGTTCACCGGGCTGGATCCCAGCGGTGTCTCCGGCGTTACGCGTGTCCTCGAGCATGGTCCGGAACGAGGTCGAATCGTCGTACTGGTCACCCACGATATCCCCCGCGGGCTCGCGCTGTCCCAGAGAACGGTCGTCCTGCAGGCCGGGCGAAAGGTCCTCGATGCGGCCTCATCGGGCTGTGCCGTGGACGAGGTTACACGCCTGGTGGGGGCTGCGGCGTGAAGTCCTTGACCGACGCCGTGTTGATCGCATCGAAGGATCTCAGGATCGAGTTCCGGACCGGCGGGCGCCTGGTGGCCATGGCGGCCTTCGTGGTTCTCGCCGCGTTCCTGTTCAGCTTCGCCTTCGACCGCGCCCTGGTAGACGGCCGGTCCCTGGGCGCGGGGCTGGTCTGGCTGACCGTGGTCTTCTCGTCGACGGTGGGTGTAGGCAGGACTTTCCACCTCGAAGACGAGGACGGCGCGTTCCGCCATCTCCTGCTGACCCCGGCGTCTCGAACGTCCGTCTTCTTGGGCAAGGGGCTGGCCAATCTGGTCCTCGTGTGGATCACGTCGGCTCTGGTGTTCGGAACCATCGTGGTCTTCTTCGGGATTCGATCCCCGGGGCCTCTCCTGGCCCACGCCGCGGTGCTTCTGCCCGGATCCGTCGGGCTGGTGGCGCTCCTGACGCTGTTCAGCCGGGTGTCGAGCCACAGCCGGTTGGGCGATACCCTGCTCCCCGTCCTCACGTTTCCCCTGTTGCTGCCCTTGGTCTTCTTCGGGAGTACCGCTTCCGCCCGCCTTTTCCTGGGCCGTCCATGGGCCGAGGTTTCTGGACCCGTGAGAATCCTGTGGGCCTTTGCCCTGGTCTCGGCCGTGGGGTCGGCCCTCCTCTTCAGCCAGGTCGCGGAGGACTGATACATGGGATCTCGGCAGCGAGACGAAAGGAAGGGGGCTGCACCATGCCCATTGATTTGAAGAAGGCCCGCACCATCGGCTTCATCCTGTCGGGGTCGGGCATCGCCCTGGTGCTCATGGTCCATTGGATGGTCATGGACTGGGTCCCCACCGAGGCGGTCCAGGGGGTCGTTCAGCGGATCTTCTACATCCATCCGCCGGCGGCCTGGACGACCTTCCTCGCCGTGGGGATCTCAGCCCTCGCGAGCCTGGCCTACCTCTGGTTGGAGGACGAGCGCGCCGACGCCGCGGCCGTGGCGGCCGCCGAAGGTTCGCTGATCTTCGGTGCCATTCTCTTGACCTCCGGGCCTCTTTGGGGCCGGATCGCCTGGGGTACGTTCTGGCAGCCCGAGCCCCGCCTGACCCTCACGCTTCTCCTTTGGTTCATCATGTTGGGCTACTTCCTGGTGCGGGGCTCCGTAGATGATCCCAGGAAGGCCCGGCGGTACGCCGCAATCGTGCCCATTCTGGGGGCGCTGGACATTCCGTTCATCCACCTGAGCGTGGAATGGTTCCGCTCACTCCACCCCCAGGCCGTCGTCTTGAAGCCCGAGGGGCCCACTGCGGATCCGGACATGGTGGTGACCCTCTTGACCTCCTTTGGGGGATTCACCCTACTGTTCCTGGGCTTGTTCACCCTTCGGTACGCGGTGGAACTGGGCGACCGCTGGGCCCAGAACCTGCCTTCCCCATCCACGTCTCAGCCCTCTGGAGTTGCCGCATGACCCTGGGTCTTCAAGGGGCTCCACGCCTCCTTCGTGGGGCCTTGCGCCTCCTGGGTCCCCTACTGGTGATCCTGTCGGTCCCCATGCCACTCCTCGCCCAGAACCAGGGACGGGGGGCACTCCGCCCTTTCGCCTACGTGTTCGTCGCTTATGGACTGGTCTGGGTGATCATCGGATTCTGGGTCTTCCTGATCGCCCGCCGCCTCGGACGGATCGAGGAGCGGCTGCGTGACCGTGGCCCCGGGGCGACGGACGGGTAGGGAGCCGGTAGGAGGTCGCCCCGTGGCCCTGTTCGGGCTCCTATGGGATCGGTGTAGGCACGGTCACCGGGATCGCCCCTGGGGCAGGGTCCGGATCCCCCGTCGGGACCTGTCTCTGGCCGCCCTCTTGCTTGGCCTTCTCGCGGGTGTCGTCGATGCTCAGACGTCACGCCTGAATACCACGCTGCGGTACGGGTCCGGGGCCCTCGACGTTCCCTTCGCCACCGTGCTGCCCCAGGGCACCCTGGTCTTCTCCTACTCCGGATTCCGATCGAGCCTGGACCGGATCCCCGTCGTCGACCCGGGCGGCGGCATCGTCGGGTACGGCCCGGGTGCAGCCCGGTGGTACTCGGACGTGTCGTTATCGCTGGGCCTCGCGGACCGCTTCGAGGTGGGTGCCAGCTTCCAGGATCCTGGAAGCGGCGAGAACCCCTGGGCCGTGGGAGCCTTCGGGCGAGTGGCCCTACTGAGACCCGAGGACACGGGGATCGGTCTTGCGGCCGGCGCCCGGGTCATGTCCGTGGGCGGAGGCGAAGCCGAGGCGCGCTTGGGCCGTTTGGGGCTGACGGACCTCCGCCTGGGCGAAGGCGTCGCCGGAGATTTCGATGGTTCCTTCTCGCCCTACATTGTGGCGACCGGCACGTTCCGCGGTCCGTCCGCAAACCTGTTCCCGGCCTATGATGTGACGATGTCGCTGGGCCTCGGCGGAGGCCTCTTTTCCCAGGGCGCCGGTCTGGCGTTCTACGGCGCTGGTCACTCGTCCGGCTGCCGAGGCAGCTCTACCTCTGGTCGTCATCGTTCCTCCAGAGCTGCTACTACTTCGACCCGTTGCTGCGGAGCCCGTTCAAGTTCTGGAAGAGGATCCGGCACGGCCTCGCCGGCAAACGCCTACACACCGGCGATGAGGAGCACCGTGAGCACCCTGAGCCGTACCGCCAGCCGTTCGGCCGCGAGTACACCCGCAACCTCGGGCGGCCGATCGGCTGGGTCCTGCTGATGAGCGCGATCGAAAAGATCGGCTTCCCCACCGCGCTGCTGATCCTGGTGTTGCTCCAAATGTGGGAGCCGCTTGCGATCACGCTCGCGGCCGAGGCCGTGCTCTCACTCAGCCTGCTCACCATCGCCGCCAAGGGCCGGCGGCTCGAGTTCTTCGGCAAGGGCCTGCTGGTGACCCCCCTGCGCTACGCCAGCCTGGGCTGGGATCTCGTCACCATCGGGGGTTTCGCCTCGGACATCTGGATCACTCGTAACAAGAGGTGGCGCAAATGAGGACGTCATCGATCTTTCAGCTGTTCCTGCTGGCCGCACTGGCGGTCGCGGCGCCCGCTGCGGCGGAATGGAGTGACCCCTGGGCTGGGCAAACCGAAACCGTCGAGCGCGCGCTCGCCGCGGAAACCGCCGGCGAATGGGAGACCGCGCGCGACCTCTACGCCTCCATGCTCGAGACTACGCACGACCGCATCGATCTCTGGCTGCGGATCGCCGACCTCGAGGCCGCCCTGGGGCGAGCGCTCCAGGCGGCTGAGGCCACCGAGCGCGCCGCCGAGTTGATAGCCCTCGATTCGGGACTTTGGACCCGCTCCGCCAGCGCATGGGCGGCCGCCAATCTGCCGGCAGAGGCCCTCACGGCCTCCCGCCGCGCCCTCGGGCTGGCTCCCAACGACACCGCCGTGCTGGCCGGCCACGCTCGGCTGGCCAACTGGAACGGTCGCTACGCCGAGGCCCGGCAGAGCTTCGAGCGCCTGATCGAGCTCGGCGAAT
>JAHEKK010000395.1 GCA_024638395.1 Gemmatimonadota bacterium
GAGATCTACCGGCACTCCCCGCTGGACGCCGACGCGTACGACCGGTTCGGCCAGCTCATGTATCGAATGGCGCTGGCCGTGAAGCCCATCCTGTCCATGGTGCCGCCGGACCCCACGTCCCTGAGCCCGAAGGACCTTCGGGGATTGCTCCGGCTCGGCAGGCACTTACGCGATCTGGGCGACACGGACTTCTTCATGCTGTACAAGCTCATGACCATGAGCTCGGCCGATTTCCTGGACGAGTGGTTCGAGACTGACGCCCTCAAAGCCACCATGTCCGCGAGCGGAATCATTGGCACGTTCCTCGGTCCGCGCTCGCCGGGAACGGCCTACGTACAGCTCCACCACTACATGGGCGAGATCGACGGGGCCTTCCGGGCCTGGGGGTTCGCGCGGGGGGGGACCGGGGCGGTCGCGGATTCGATTGCCTCGGCAGCCCGAGCGCTCGGAGTCACGATCCGAGAGAACGCCACGGTCGAGCAGGTGATCGTTCGCGGCGGTCGCGCCATCGGCGTGGCGCTGGAGGATGGGGAAGAAATCAAGGCGCGAACGGTGGTCTCCGGCCTCGACCCGCGGCGTACCTTTCTCAGTCTGGTGGACGAGGCCGACTTGCCGCAGGACTACGTTCACGCGATCAGGCGCTACCGCAGCGTGGGGTCATCCGGAAAGGTGAACCTGGCCCTCGGCGAGCTGCCGGATTTCACGAGCCTCCCGGGTGATGGAGATCACCTGCGCGGCGCGATATCGATCAGCCCGAGCCAGGACTACCTGGAGCGCGCCTACGACGATGCCAAGTACGGCGAGTTCTCGAGGCGTCCGTACATGGACGTGATCATCCCGTCGCTCATCGACCCGGGGATGGCTCCGCCCGGAAAGCACGTGATGTCCTGCTTCGTGCAGTACGCGCCATACGCCCTCAACGGTGGCTGGAACGACGAGAGGCGGGAGGCATTCGGCGACACCGTCATCGATACGTTGAGCGAGTACGCCCCCAACCTGCGCGGCGCGATCATCCACCGACAGGTTGTCACGCCCCAGGACATGGAGGACGAATTCGGCCTGACGGGCGGCAACATCTTTCACGGTGAGCTTTCCCTGCAGCAGTTGTTCTTTCTGAGGCCGGCTCCGCGGTGGGCCAACTACCGGACGCCCGTTCGCGGCTTCTACCTCTGCGGGTCCGGGACTCACCCTGGAGGGGGGATCTGCGGCGGACCCGGGCGGTTGGCAGCCCTGGAGATCCTGAAGGGCGGCGTCCGATGAGCCAGTCGTTCGATGCGATAGTGATCGGTGCGGGACAGAACGGGCTCGTGACGAGCGCTTACCTTGCTCGAGCAGGCCGGAACGTCCTGGTCCTCGAGCAGCGGGACAGAGTCGGGGGCGGAGCGTCCACCGAGGAACTGTTCCCGGGTTTCAGGTTCGATACCGGGGCGCACCGCGCCGCGCAGCTGCATCCCGCCATCTCACGGGACCTGGACCTGAGCGCGCACGGGCTGGAGATGATTCCGTCCGATCCGGCGGTCTTCGCCCCGCTCGCTGACGGACGGCATCTCCTGCTAAGTGCGTCGCCCTCGGCGTCGACCGAGTCGATCCGGGCCTTCTCGGCCACCGACGCGGATCGATGGGCCGATTTCAATGGCTTTGCGGGCATGGTGGCGCGTTTCCTGACGTCCATCTTCTCGGTCGAGCCGCCTGAGATTCCCCGACCGTCCGCGTCTGACATGCGCCTGCTTGCTCGAATCGGCTTTGGTCTGCGCAAACTGGGCCGGCGCGAGATGGAAGAGGTCGTGCGCGTCCTTCCGATGTCGTGCCTCGAGCTCCTTGACGAGTGGTTCGAATCGGAGCCGCTCCGCGGTGTCCTGGCCGGCGTGGCCGTCCAGGGGGGAGCCCATGGACCGATGGCTACGGGTACCGCTCTCAGCCTGTTTCGTCGGGCGACGGGATCCGCATCCGGAAGCCCCGCGACGCTCCTCCGTCCGAGGGGGGGCGTCGGGCGCTTGAGCGAGGCCCTGGCCTCGGCGGCCCGGGGCGCGGGCGTCGAGATCCGACTGGACCGTGCGGTCAAGCACGTCCGACTGCGTGAGGGGCGGGCTGCCGGTGTCGTCCTTGAGGATGGAACCGAAATCTCCGCGCCCACGGTGGCCTCAGGAATCGGCCCCGGAGTGACCCTGCTGGGCCTGTCGGATCCGGCGACGCTGGACCCCGAGTTCGTCCGGGCCCTGAAGGCCGTGCGCTACCGGGGAGCCACCGCCAAAGTGCACCTCGCGCTTGGCGAGCTACCCCGTTTCGATAGCCTGCCGGGTTCGGGGCCGCACCTGAGTGGCGCGATCTCCATCAGCCCCAGCCTGGAGTATGTGGAACGCGCGTCGGATGCGGCCAAATATGGACGGATCTCGGAGGAGCCCTACCTCGAAGCGGTCATCCCCACGGTGGCGGAGCCGGACCTGGCGCCGGACGGAAAGCACGGCATGTCCGTTCTCGTTCAGTATGCGCCGTACCACTTGCGCGGCGGGACCTGGGACGCGGCCACCGCCGACCGACTCGCCGACACCGTCATCGACACCCTGGGTCGATATGCGCCCAACGTTCCGGGGTCGGTCGAGGCTCGTCACGTTCTCACGCCGGCTGACATGGAGAGAAGGTGGGGCCTCCAGGAGGGAAGCATGTTCCAGGGCGAGATGACCCTGGATCAGTTCTTCTTCGCGCGGCCCGTGGCAGGCTGGGCTCGTTACCGGACTCCCATCGAAGGCCTGTATCTGTGCGGGGCCGGGACTCATCCGGGAAGCGGAGCGACTGGCACGTCAGGTTATCTCGCGGCACGGCGGATCCTGAAGGACGCGAAGGAGCGTCGCTGAACTAGTCGGGGGCCGCGGCCGACAGGACGGGCTTCGCGATTCCCGCCTCCTCGACCAATCTCGGGACTATCGATTCCCAGTGGATGGCCATGATATGGACTCCCTGGATACCCGGGGTGTCCCTGAGTCTTTCCAGAACTTCCAGGGCGATTCGAACGCCCTCCTCTTGCTGGGCTTCCCTGTCGCCCGCTTCGGTCATCCGCTTCAGAATGTCCTCTGGAATCACCACCCCTGGCACGTCCCGGGACATGAAGACAGCGGCTTTCGCGCTCTTGAGAGGAACCAGGCCAGCCAGGACATTCACCTTGTCCAGAACATTCCTCTTGTCCAGGGCCTCGAGCCATTCCAAGAACCGATCGTGATCGAACACGGGCTGGGTCTGAATGAACTGGGCCCCGGCATTGACCTTCTTCTCGGCCCGGATTGCCTCGTATGCGGGTATTGCCCCGAACGGTGAGGCCGCCGCTCCCAGGAAGAGCCGAGGCGGGTCCTCGATTTCTCTTCCGTCGAGACAGCGTCCCTCGTCGCGCAGGCGACGCAGCATCCAGAGCAACTGGACCGAGTCCAGGTCGAATTGGTCGGGCTTGGCCATGGGCGCGGGACCGAAGCGCTGGTGGTCGCCCGTGAGGCACAGGACGTTGCGGATGCCCAGGCCGCCGGCGCCGATAGCGTCGGCCTCCAGCGCCAACCGGTTGCGGTCCCTTGCCTGAAGCTGCATGACGGGCTCGATCCCGGCGTCCAGGCAGATCTTGCTCGACGCCAGGCTACTCATTCGAGCCGAGGCCGAAGCGTTGTCCGTGAAGTTGGCCGCGGTGACGATTCCTCGCAGCCAACCCACTTTCTCCCGTATAGACTCAGGGGAGGAACCGCGGGGCGGAGCGATCTCCGCGGTGACGACGAAGCTGCCCCTTCGGAGGCTCGCCTCGAGACCGGAAGCCGGTTCGTCGCAGGCCGGCGGGTGGTAGCGATCATCCCCCTGCCACCACGCCGGCTGGCGCACCTCGAGCAGCAGAGCCTCTCGCTCCCGTCGGAAGCGCTTCCGATCGAAGAAGGCATCACGGATCCGTGGTCCTTTCCCCCTCTCGCGCAGCGTGCGAAGAAGCTCCAGCCAGGTCTCGCGTCCCACCCGATCTCCATCCAGGGGAGCGCACACCTCCAGCAGACGGTCTTCCAGGCCCTTCCTGTTCGCCTTGTCGTAGATCAGGTACCACGTGCAGGGTCGGGACGGGTCGACTTCACAGGAATCCGGGGTGGCTCCCCCGCACGGCCCGTTTCGCAGTCCTTTCGGGCAGGTCATCGGGCATATCAGCGCCGTCTGCTCGAGGATGCAGTTG
>JAHEKK010000396.1 GCA_024638395.1 Gemmatimonadota bacterium
CAGTACTACAACGCCATCGTCCGTGACTACAACACCAAGACCCAGCAACTCCCGACCAACCTCATCGCCAATGCCTTTCGATTCGATGAGCGGGAGTTCTTTGAGCTCGAAGACGAAGCCGCCAGGGAAGCGCCCAGCGTCGACTTCAACTGACGGGACGGCGCCGATGAGAAAGCGGGGGAGTCGCTGGAGGCGAGTTCTTGGCCTGGTTACGGGCCTGCTCCTTCTCGGACCGCCCACCCAGGGGAGGGCGCAGGAGCGGAGTCTGCTCATCGAGTCCTTCGACGGCACCATCGTGGTGGAGCCGGGCGGGTCCCTTCAGGTTCATGAGGCCATCCAGGTCCGTTTCACCGGCTCCTGGAACGGCATCTACCGGATGATCCCCGTGATCTACCGATCCGAGGAGCTGCGGGGGGCCGCCAACCGGGCCATCCGCCTCGATCTGCAGAGCGTGACCGACGACGGCGGATCCCCCCTCGAGGTGGAGACCAGTCGGGAGCGGCAATACCGGCGATTGAAGATCTGGGTCCCGGGAGCCCAGGACGCGATCAAGACCATCCATCTGCGATACACGGTACGGGACGCCCTTCTGTTCTTCGACGATGAGGAGGGGTTCGAAGGCGGCGGGGCTCATGACGAGCTCTACTGGAACGTGACGGGAGACGAGTGGGAGATGCCCATCCGCCGCGCGTCGGCCCGGGTCGAGCTCCCGTCGGGAGTGACGGGGCTCAGGGCCACGGCGTTCACCGGAGCATACGGGTCCCAGGAACGGGCCGTCGACATCCAGGAATTGGACGACGGCTTCTATTTCGAGACGACGCGGGACCTGGGATACAAGCAGGGCATGACCGTCGTGGTGGGTTGGGATCCAGGCGTCGTGGCTCGGCCGACCGCTGCAGACAACGCCCGACGATTCCTGATGAGTAACTGGTTACTCTTCTTGCCCTTCGTCAGCTTCATCCTGATGTACCGCCGGTGGAGGGCCCACGGGAGGGATCCGGAGCGCAGGGCCATCGCGCCCGCCTACCGGCCACCGGAGAACATGACCCCTGCCGAGGTGGGCACCCTCATCGACAACCGGCCGGACAGCCGCGACATCACGGCCACACTGGTGGATCTGGCCGTTCGTGGCCACCTCCGGATCGAGGAGGTCGAGGACAAGAAACTCCTCGGCCTGGTCACCAAGACGGACTACGAGCTGACGCGACTCACGCCGGCAGCCGGGGCCCCGGGTCTCAAGCCCTATGAGCAAACCCTCCTCCGAGGGGTGTTCGGCTCCGTTGGCACCGGGAGTGTCCGGCTTTCGGACCTCGAGAACTCCTTCTACAAGAACTTGCCGACCATCAAGGACGGGATCTTCTCCGAGTTGGTGGCGGCGGGTTACTACGACCGTCGTCCGGACAAGGTGGCAGGCCTATACTTGGGCCTCGGCATCGCCGCCGTCGCCATGGGCATTCCCCTCGCGATCGTCGCCGGCAACGTCTCCATCATCCCGATCCCGATCGTCATTCTCGCCATCGTGCTCACGGCGGCGCCCATCATCGGGTTCGGGATCTTCATGCCGGCGAGAACCGTGTCCGGCACCCGCAAGCTGGAGGACGTCCTCGGCTTCGAGGAGTTTCTGGACAAGGTCGATTCCGACCGCTTCAAGCGCATGATCACCGGCCCCGAGATGTTCGAAGCCTACCTACCCTTCGCGATGGCGCTGGGGCTGGAGAAGAAGTGGGCGAGGGCCTTCGAAGGCATGCTGACGGAGCCGCCGGATTGGTATGTCGGACATCGCCACGGCATGTTTTACCCCCACGTCTTCGTGGGCGATCTGGGGAACATGACCACCGCTACCTCCCAGGCTTTCACTTCTGCACCCCGGAGCACCGGAAGCTCGGGCTTCAGCGGAGGTGGCGGGTTCAGCGGAGGCGGATTCGGGGGTGGAGGCGGTGGCGGCTTCTGAGCCCCTGACCACGGCCGAGGCAGTCGAGAGAGCCCTCGAGAGGGAAGCGGACCCGGCGAAGGCGGCCTTCTATCCCCGGTTCTTCCGCGCGGGACCAGGCGAGTACGGCGAAGGAGACCGGTTCCTGGGCGTCACGGTGCCGAAGCAGCGCCGCATCGCGCGCCGGTGCCGGACCCTCGAGTTGGATGAGGTGGCGCGGTTGCTCCGTAGTCCCTTCCATGAGTGCCGGCTTACGGCACTCTTCATCCTGGTGGACCGTTTCGGCCGTGAGAAGGAAGAGGCCGACCGCCGCGCGGTGGTGGACGTGTACCTCGCGAACCTCGACCGGGTGAACAACTGGGACCTGGTGGACGCTTCGGCACACAAGATCCTCGGCGCCCATCTGGCCGACGGGGACCGGACCCTTCTCTACGACCTGGCCCGGTCCGGGGATCTATGGCGACAACGGATCGCCGTCATCGCCACCCATGACTACATCCGCGCCGGGCAGTTCTCTGACACCTTCGCCCTGGCGGATCTCTTGCTGGACCATTCCCATGATCTCATCCACAAGGCCGTGGGCTGGATGCTTCGGGAGGTGGGGAATCAGGACAGGGCCGCCATGGAGGCCTTCCTGGGTCCGCGGTACGCCGCAATGCCCAGGACGATGCTCCGCTACGCGGTAGAGAAGCTCCCCGAACCCCGCCGGCAGGACTACTTGAAGGGGCGCGCCTGACACATCGCCCCGGCTCAGTGCCCCGGAATCCGGTTCCCGCAGGATAACTCCCCACGACGCGGCGCGCCTGTCGTGGAGAGTGCCCGGCCGGGCTTCCCAGTGGCCAAGGCCCGCTGGGAAAGGAAGGGGGGGCGCCGGCCGGGCACCCGAGGGATGGGGCAGGGATCATGCCAGCCCACGTGGCGGCGGTTGGAGAACGCGGGACCGGGGGTCGCGGGACCGGGACGGCGGGGCGGAGCTCGGGAGGTCCCAAATCGTGCAGTCCGGCATCGGGCGAAACAACGAACGCGGCCACCGTACGCCCCGAAGGGCGGTCGCGTGCCCTCCAAGACCAGGCACGACCCCTGCGTTCCCTGTGCCTCCTACAACGCACCACCCGGCCACCGGTGGCAAGCGTCCCTTGAAACAAGAACGTTCTAAGGAGGACGACATGTCCAAGCCCATTGATCAGGTCAAGCAGACCGTCTCCCGCATTTCCGAGGAGATCACCGGCCGCCTTTCCGACAGCCCGAAGGCCGTTGCTGGCGCCCTCGGACTGGCTGCGGCGGCCGCCGCCGGTGCCTACGCCGTACGTCGCACCGGCTCCCGTCGTACCGACATGACGCCCTTCCATGTCGTGTCAACGGAGGACGGATGGCAGCTCAGAAACGAGGGTGCCGACGAAGTCGTAGCGTCGTTTGGCAGGAAGCGGGACGCGATTCGGGAAGGTCGACGGTTGGCCGGCGACCAACGGCCAAGCTGTCTGGTCGTGCACAATTCGGATGGCACGATCTCACGGACCCACACCTACCGCCCTCAGGCTACGTAGAGCGAACCCTGATTGGTCCCCATCCACGGGGGAGAAACGACCCCAACCAAGAGCCGGAATCGCTATTCCGCTGAAGGAGCTGACATGAAGACGCGCTTTTCACTCGGCTGGATCGTCGCACTCGTGATCATCGTCGCCGCCGCCACCTACTACGTGACCGAAGCCCGAGACTCGGACATCGAGATCGATCTCCCAGACGTCGAGCTCAACCAATGACCCCGGGGGAGGGGGCTCTCCGGCGGTCGAATTCTCCGGTCCGGACCCAGGCCTGTTCACTCGAGCGCCGGATTCTCGTCACCCTCTCGGTAGGACCCCTTTGCTTCGAAGGCCTCCGTGGAACGTTGGACGCGGCCGACGTCGGGTCCGAGTCCCTATGGCGTAGCCTGCGGGCTCTCGTCCAAAAGGGCGTCGTGCGGGGCAGGATGTTCGATGACGGCCTACTCCGGTATGAGCTCCGCCCGCGGCAGTCGACGCCTCGCACCCGGGACTGCCGCATCGGACGTTGACGGGTGGTGGGGACGAGGGCGAAGCCTTGCCCCTAGTTGGTGTCAGTCCCAGAGCGCGACCGGAGCCAAGGTCCTTCCGGTCTCAATAGGGACGTGCGCGCCAGCGCGCCCCACAATCGAGACTCTCCCCGCCTGGCTTGGAGCACAACGAGGCGCCCGCGGAAACCGCGGACGCCTCGATTTGCTGCCAGGGAACAGGCGG
>JAHEKK010000397.1 GCA_024638395.1 Gemmatimonadota bacterium
TGCGACTGGTGGAAGACCCTGAGGCGGAGGGGGGGAGGCCTTCACGATGAGGAATGGGAGAGGAGTATGGGTGACCGTGTTCGTCGTTGTCGCGGCGTTCGGTTTCTTCCACTTCGAGGGAACCGCCCAGGAAGCGACGGGGGACATGGCGGTGCAAGTGGCCCCTGGAGACCTCACCCTGGACAGGGCCCTGGAGTTGGCGGTCGGCCACAGCCCACTCTACCGGAAGGCGCTGAACCAATTGGAGATGGTGGGGCCTCAGGGCCGACAGGCGTGGGGAGGATTCCTCCCGAGTCTCAACGTGAGCTATGGAACGGGACAACGCTTCGACCGGCAAACCACGGCCGTCGACTTCTTCGGAAACCCCATCGAAAACCCCACCTCGGAGACCATCTATACGTCCTCGGCCAGCCAGGGCCTGAGTCTGGGGCTCGATCTGTTTCAAGGCGGCCGCCGATTCCATCAGTTGGGAGAGGCCAGGGCCGCCGCAGAGGTGAGCCGCAGGCGGGGTCAGGGCGAGCTGAACGGTGTACTCGCACAGGTTCAGCGTCAGTTCCTGGGAGCCCAGGAGCAGCGTGCCCTCCTCACCGTGGAACAGGAGCTTCTGGCGGCCCGTGAGCGGGACCTCGAGGTGACCCGACGACTCTACGACCTGGCGAACAAGAACCGCGCCGACGTTCTCGGAATCGAAGTGGATCGGGAACAACAACGCTCCGGGGTCAGACGGGCCGAGGGCGAATACCAGAAGGCTCGTCTGGCGCTGCAGACGGCCATCGGTGATCCCGGTATCCGCGAGATGACGATTGGCGGTCCGGAACCCGAGACCTTCGACCCGGAGGGACTGGATCTGGACGCCTTGGTGGCCCAGGCAGTGGAAGCCAGCCCACGGGTCCTCGAGGCGGGAGCCAGCTCCCGCTCCCTGCGAGCGCAACTGGCCATGAGCCGTGCGGATCGCTGGCCGACCATCAGTCTGAACGGAAACCTGGGGCGGGGCTCCTACGGGCCCGACCAGAGTGCGCTGTTCGACTTCTCCCCGTCGGACTTCGGTGGAAGCGTTCAGCTCTCGGTCTCCATTCCCGTCTTCCAGCGCTTCAACACCAGCTATCAGATCGCACAGGCGAGCGTAGCTCATCAGAATGCCCTGGAGGACCAGAGGCTGATGGAGCTCCAGGTCGAAGAGGAGGTCCGTGCCCGCTACGTCGATCTCGAAACGGCCTGGCTTACGCTCCAGGACGTGGGCCGAAGTCTCGATCTGGCTCAAGAGCGCCTACGTCTGGTGCGCGAGGAATACCGCCTGGCCACCGCCACTTTCGAAGATCTTCAGGGCGCAGTTCGAACCGCCGCAGAAAGCCGCCGCGCCGTCGTCCAACAGCGATATGCCTTCGCGCGGGCTCTCGTCGACCTCTACGAGGCCGCGGGAGTGGTAGCTCAGCAGGCGGGGTTCGCAGATGCGCCCGGCGACCCGGCCTCCGGGAACTAGGCGTGTCCCTCCCTCGCGTCTCCACGAGCCGCCCCGTGGCGGTGGCCATGCTCTTCCTGGCCATCATCCTGCTGGGCGGGATCTCCTTCGTCCGGTTGCCCATCGATCTCCTGCCCGACGTGAGCTACCCGCGGCTCGTGGTCTACACCGGGTATCCCGACGTGGCGCCCGCCGAAGTGGAACGCCTCGTCACGGAGCTGGTGGAGGCGCAGGCAGCGGCCGTGCAAGGCGTGGAGGACGTGACCTCGGTCTCCAGGGAAGGGGTGAGCCTGGTCACGCTGCAGTTCGCCTGGGGCACGGACATGGACTTCGCCATGCTCAACGTGAGGGAGCGGCTGGACAACATCCGGGAAAGCCTCCCCGAGACGTCGGAGCGCCCTACGATCCTCCGGGTGGACCCCCAATCCCAGCCCATCCTCACGATCTCGCTGTCGGGGGGGAACGATCTCTGGCAGACGAAGGAGATCGCTGAGACGGTCTTCCGCCGACGCCTCGAGCAGTTGGATGGGGTGGCACAGGCGACGGTTACGGGTGGACTCGACAGGGAGATCCAGGTCGAGGTCGACCCGGGGCTCCTCGAGTCCTACGGGCTCACCCTTGACCAGGTGACCGAGGCCCTGGACGCGGCCAACTACTCCGCCCCGGGAGGAACGATTCTCCGCGGTCGCTACCGCTACCCCCTCCGCACCCTTGGCGAATTCCAGAGCGTGGAGGAAATCGGGCAGGTGGTGGTGGGACGACAGGGGTCCGGTGGGGAAGAGGGAGAGGGGGGCGGACGGGGCTCCGGATATCGTCTCGTCAGGCTTTCGGACATCGGGCGCGTGGTGGACGGGTTCGCGGAGCGGGAGGCCCTGGCACGGTTCGACGGTCGCGAGTCCGTTGGGCTGCTCGTATTCAAGGAGGCCGGCGCGAACACGGTGAGGGTCGCCGAGCAGGTGGAGGCCACCCTGGATCTCCTCAGAGATCAATATCCGGGGATCAGCGCCGAAGTCGCGTCGAATCAGGCCACCTTCATTTCCGAGTCCATCAGCAACGTCGTGCAGGCCCTCGTTCTAGGGGGCCTCCTGGCCTTCTTCGTCCTGTTCTTGTTCCTCCGCGATCCTCGATATCCCGTAGCGGTGGCCACGGCCATTCCGATTTCGGTGGTCGGGGCCTTCGCCCTGATGGAGGCGTTCGACGTCTCCCTCAACATCATGAGCCTCGGGGGGCTGGCGCTGGGGGTGGGGATGTTGGTGGACAACTCCATCGTCGTCCTGGAGAACATCTTCCGTCACCGGGAGCTCGGGGCTTCGATGTTCGAAGCCGCCGCCAAGGGGGCGGAAGAGGTCCAGGGGGCGATCACCGCTTCGACCCTCACCACGATCTCGGTATTCGGTCCCATCATCTATGTGGAGGGCGTAGCGGGGGAGCTCTTCGGGGCCCTGTCCCTCACCGTTGCGTTTTCTCTCCTCGCCAGCCTCATCGTCGCCCTGACCCTGCTTCCCACCATGGCGGCCCGGTTCGCCTCGGGTGAGATGGCCTCCCCGGTCACGCCGGATGCCCGTGCCACGGTGGTCACGGCGGAATCGGCCGGCCGCCTGACCCGCTTCGTCCGGGGATTGGGACACGCGTTGCTCCTTCCGGTGCGCGCTGTGAAGGGGTTCGTGTCGGTCGCGGGCCAGCTCCTGGCGTTCTGGGTCTCGGGGGTGGCCGGCACCGCACGGCGCCTCTTCGATCCGTTCCTTGGGCGGTTCGACCGGGCTTTCGCGCGGTTCGCCGACTGGTACCACGGCCGCCTCGAACGCGCCTTGGATCGCCGGGCCCTGGTGCTCGCCGGTGCGGGAGCCAGCCTGTTGGTCACCGCCCTCGTGGCGGCCACCCTGAGCAGAGATCTTCTGCCCGAGGTCGATCAGGGCGCCTTCGACGTGCGCGTGGAGCTCCCCGAGGGCACGTCGTTGTCGGCTACGGCGGAAGCCGTAGGCGTCATCGAGACGAGTCTCCTGGAGGATCCGGCGGTCGACGCGGTCTTCAGCCGTATCGGCCGCGACGTGCAGGCGTACGATGAAGGGGACGAGGCCTCGGGGGTGAATACGGCAGTCGTCCAGGTACGGTTGGATCCGACCTCCAATACGGAAGAGGTTCTTTCCCGGGCCCGTTCCGTGGAGGGCCGATTCCCTGCTGGAGCCCTCGCCTTCGAGACCGGACAGGCAACGGCGCTGGGCCAGATGCTGGGGGGCACCCAGGCCGACATCGCCGTGCGGGTGCAGGGGGAGGACCTGGGGGTGACCTATGCCTTTGCCGAGCGCCTGCAGACTCGCCTGGCCGCCGTCGACCGAATCAGGAACGTCCGGATCGGCTCCGAGCGCGGACAGCCCCAGTTCCAGGTCGAAATCGACCGGACCGCGGCGGCCCGGTATGGGATCGAGCCCCGCCTCGTGGCCCAGACCATCGAGACGGCCATGCGGGGAGCCCGGGCGACGGAGTTCGTGGATTTCGACCGGAAGATCGGCATCCTCGTTCGTCTTCCGGATGCCCTTCGGTACGACACGGGCACTCTGGACGTGCTCCGCGTGAGAGGCGTGCCTTTGCGGGAGTTGGTAACCGTCCACGAGACCGTGGGGCCCGCCGAGATCCGCCGCGAGGACCAGGCCCGGGTCATCACGGTCTACGCCGACGTTGCAGGGGGCGGGCTGGCCGACGCCATCAC